>JASLDG010000036.1 GCA_030146045.1 Candidatus Saccharimonadales bacterium
CGATATGCAGGCAATTCGTCACCGCATGCTTAACCCGCCAACAACAACTCGTGCGGCAATACGAGGACATCTGATTAAACATTACAAAGTGAAGAGCGCAAACTGGAAAGAAGTATCTATTGGTGGTGACTCACCGCAGAATATTACACTTAGCCCCTACGATAACGAGATTAAGAGATACGGAACAAACGCCCAGAGGACGTAATGATGGGATCCCTTATCGCGGGCTTGTGAGAGTTGGGTCTGCAATCATAATAGCGACGAGAGCAATGAATAAGAGGATCAGAAGAAGTACAAGCGCGACAGTAAGACCGAGTGCGAGCCATGAGAGCGCATGAATTGCTGGCTTCGCTTCGCCTTTCTCGTCAAGTTCAGTATAGACCTTATAAAGCTGTGAGACTCCCGCTGATTCGACAAGGAGCGAGAGCTGTCCGAGCGTTATGATATTAAACAGAACTTGAGAGCCAAAGATGGTCATAACGCCACCTCGAGCGAGTCGTGAGCTTTCCCGAAGTGCGTGTTCATGCCTGAGATCCTTGTCGAAAAACAACAGCGGTGCAAAACTGAATCGATAGTAGGCAACGATACCCGGAATGATGAACAGAAGACCCCAGACAAAAATACGGACGTTCATCCAAATATAAAGGATAAAGAAAGTACCAAAACGATTAAGCGTGGCATTAAATGCATCACTGAGCGTCACTTTTTCCCCGCGAGCGGCTGCAACCATGCCGTAAGACTGAATACCTTTCAGAAGAGTACCAATAAGGGTGATGAGAAGCGCAATAACAAAGAGAACGAGAAGTGCGAAAATGAGCTGGTTTAATGAAAAGTCGGTATGCGTATTTGTTGCGGGTGTAGGCTGTGGGTTAAGAACATCCAAGAGGTTGACTACCAGGCTATAAAGGATACTCAAGCCAGTGAGGATGGTTAGTAGTATCGCTGGTCCAGTCGCAAACGCAAAAAATCGGTTAAACCCAGTCGTTACGATAGTAAAGGGATTGATGGGATCTGCTGGTTTTGGCGGAAGAACGCTTGGAGTTTGTCGTGTCTTTGTCATATCTATAGTCTAGCACGAGAGCGAGAGGCGCGTATACTATAAAGAGATGAACGATACAATAAAAGATATTGGCGTCGGGCCGCATCCCCGGCCATGGCCAGAGGGCGATCAGTATGACCCCGAATTGCTCGCGCATGGAGATAGGCGCAACGTTGAAGATCGATTTCGCTACTGGCGGGTTGATGCCATCAAGCAGACGCTGCAAAGTCAGTCTATTCCTCTAGAGATAGCAATCGAGAACTGGCAGCACGACTACAATATCGGCACCATTGTCCGTTCGGCAAATGCATTTAATGTACGTAAGGTACATATAATTGGCAAGCGTCATTGGAATCGCCGCGGCGCGATGGTGACTGATCGTTATCTTGAAGTTGTACAGTACCCTGATATCGCGTCATTTCGAGCAGCTGTGGCGCATATGCGTGTTATTGCGGTTGATAATGTACCTGGCGCGCATGCTATTGGCGAAATAACCTTCCAGCCGGAAACGGTGCTTGTCTTTGGCGGCGAAGGGCCAGGGGTGAGTGATGCCATGTTGGCGATATGTGATGTAACTATCATGATTCCGCAAGAGGGAAGTACGCGCTCGCTGAACGTTGGTGTTGCAGCAGGAATTACCATGTATGAGTGGGTCCGTCAAGTAAAACGTAAGTAATTTACAAAAGATATTGACTATTATGCAATAATGTGCTACAATGGAGGCATATAACTAGAGGAGGTGTTAAGCTATGCGAGGCTTACGCAATATTATCAATCAGTTCCGGTACGTTCGAGCTAACCGTGTGCTGGCGGGCGCATTTTTTGCCGTCGGTCTACTTTCGTTCGGTTTTCTCGGATTGAGCCAATATACAGCAACACAGGCGGCAACGGCGCGTGACTGTGATGATAACGCGATTATGCGTTGTGGCGCTATGGATGCTAACGAGTTCCGCGACAAATATAACCAGAATGCTCCTGGTGACCTCGCGGCAATTTATGGACACTATTGGATTCCACGTGATGTTCAAGTAGTTGAGGGTCAGTCATTCCGTGACGGCACTGTTCGGGTGAATGGTCGTATTGTTGCTAAGAACGCGGCGAGTATTGGTCGTCAGCCAATCAAGGGAAGTCACGCAATTAGTATTGCCGGTAAAACCTATTACCAGACAACCAATGCTGAAGCGTTTCTGAGCGATGGTCTAGCAACAATGGTTGCGCTTGATGCACAGGGTAATTTCAAGTACGCCATCATCAAAGCATGTGGTAACCCAATTTATGCAACACCCGTGCCTCCTCCAACACCTCCACAACCACCAAAACCAACTCCAACATTTAGTTGTACATCATTGACGAAGCTCGATGTCAGTAATACGCAAAAACGATTTACTGCGCAAGGTGCTGCAGCAGGTGGCGCGACAATCACTGGCTATACCTTTGACTTCGGTGACGGCACTCAGCAGACAGTAACTGGCACAACGATTGATCATACGTATGCAACCCCTGGTACTTACACGGCCAAGGTAACTGTGAACGTATCAGTCGATGGCACGAACAAAACGGCAACTGCTCCAGCTTGCCAAGTGAGCATAACGATTCCTGCTCCGGCGAACTACGCATGTACTGCGCTTACGACTATCGGTAAGGGTAATAATACATACGACTTTACCATTCAAGAAACACATAGCAATGCGACATATAAAGGTGCAACACTCGATTTCGGTGACGGTACTAGTAAGCAGATTACCGGTCTAACGGCAACGCATCAGTATGGTAAAGCTGGAAACTATACAATTACAGCAACGCTTTCGTTCTCGATTGATGGTGCAGTCAAGACGGCAACATGTCAGGCGCAGGTGAGTATGACACCATGTCCAACTAACCCAAATATCCCTGTCGATAGCCCTGACTGTAAGGCGTGTCCGCAAAATCCATCATTACCTGCAGACAGTCCAAAGTGTGTAACGCCTCCACCTGTTACTCCTCCAACCCCAGCAACGCCAGCTGTACTTCCAACGACTGGCCCTGGTGACATGCTTGTAGGCGGTCTCGGCATCGGGAGTATGATCATCTCGGCATCATTCTACCTTGGCTCTCGCCGCGATCTGTTCGCCGCCCTTGGTCAATAAATACGAGTTCGACTAACTAAATAACACTCCTTTTGAGGGGTGTTATTTTATAGCTTGTAACTGCTCGTGTGATGATTTTTATCCAAAAGTACGGTATGATGAGAAAGTCCAAACCAATAATAGTTTTTATAGCTCAAGCAGCTCATGCTTTTTGAGTATTTTGCGCCAAATAATCGGGCACTTACTTGAATGCAGTGGCGTAAAAGCTATTGTTGGTTTGGACACCTAGAGTAGGTGTCCGTTTTTTATGACTGGTCTCTACTCTGCATACTACTTAATATTCGCGGAGAAAAAGTATGAGTGGATCCAAGAAGAAAATCAGCGCGCATAAAACATGGCGAAATCAATTAATGCGGTGGTGGCATGCATTGCCGAAAAATACGAAGATCTTATCTGTTATTATTATTCTTGCCGTGGTGGGTACTGCCGCCGCGCAGGCCTACAATAATCAGGTTACAGAGCAACGTCATAAAATGTTTAATAATCTTTTGACGCAGTACGGCTACGCTAATTCAAATAGTAGCCTATGCGAAGATGGTAACGATATCGTCTATAAAGATGAAAATGGCGAAGAACAAAAGATATACGGTGGAATCACCGGCAGTATTTTTGACGATACGGATGCTATCCGAAAGAAGCTCCGTGATGCAAAATATACTGGCTTTTGCGATAGCCTCAATGACGAGTATGTAAAAGCCGCCAACACCTACGATATCGGCAAGGTCAAAGAAATACTCGCAAAGGTATCGGCTGCTAAAAAAGAAGCATTGAACCGCAAACATGCGGAAGTAGAGATCGCTCGTGGACAAAAAGTCGAGAGCGACAAGGAGCGTGAAACGCGAACCAATACCTTTACGATCGTAACTCGTGATGGCTACAGCTACCAGGTAACCTATGAGCTAGCAAAAGAGCCAGCCGTCTACGCCAGTATTGATATCACCGAGGGTAAGCCAGGCTATGTAAAAGTTTCTGTCGAGATGAGCGCTAATAGCTGGAGTGTAAAGAATGCCACCAGTGGCAAGAAAGCTCCGTGCCTGGGAGGGCTGCTCTTGCAACCGCTATATTCAACGGCAATTGGCGACGTCCTCAAACAAGCCGATGAAAGCAGCAAAGTCGCTCGCGCTTCACTCTCTGATACCCCAAATACTGCATATACAGCCATTAACGACGGGTTCGGTTTTCGAGGCATTTTCTTTGATACTCAAAAAACATACTACGACAACTGCTCGATGGCTCCTAACGAAACGGTAACGAGTAAATCGAGCGTGCGCAGTGAAGCCACTAGTATGGTGATGCGAGAAGACGCGGCAAGGCAGTTTGTAGAACTAGCGAAACAGCCTACAGGCTACATCGTAAGCTTCTTCACTAACACCTACAGACAATTAAATAATGCTACGCCAGTATATGGAGAGGTCTATGATCGCCCGATTGTGAATGTGGCGAAAGACTTTAAATACTGAGGGGAAAGACAGCCTTCGGGTTAAAAGGGTCAAAAACAATTCTTTGATATATAACACCTCCGCTCGGAGGTGTTATATTGCGGTAGTCAGCGTGCCGGAGGACGGGTCGTATATTGTATTTATTAATATTTTGTTGTATAATAGTAGTTGCCGATGAATAGTTCATCGGCTCGTTTGCAGGTGCGACATGCTTGCACGTTCCAGAAAGGTCTCAATATGAGCCTTCCCGTTGTCAAGTTCGACGAGTCCCGTGCCGTGCGGATCTTCCCGCGGCCCGAGCTGAAGCAGGCGGTCTTCGTGCCGATTCCTAAGCTCGAAGGTGGCGTGGAGCTCGCCAACTACATCGTCCCGGAGTGGGGTGGTGTGCAGCAGTTTCTCGGAGACTACTACGCCGTCATCAAGGATGGCAAGGTGATCTACGGCTCCGCTCAGGAGCAGTGGGAGGTCATGCACGTCGAGATGATCCCCGGCCTGTGGGTCAAGACGGCGATTCCGACCGCCTACCAGGCGACGGAGCCGTGTGAGGTCATCACGCTGATCCTCAACGAGGACAATAGCGTGCGCGAGACCAGCACCCTGCTGGAGACGGGCGACTGGATCGTCCGTCAGCCCGGCGGAGAGGTGCAGCACATCCGACAGGAGAAGAAGTCGCACATCTACTTCACCGAGTCGGAGGCGCAGGACCTCGGCCTCACCAAGATGAACCAGCAGGAGTTTTCCACCTGGGTGCGCGGTCAGGTCGTTGTCATGAGCTCGTGACGCACTCGAGAGCAGGGAATCTCTCGGAGTATCATTACTCTAAACATATTCCTGGAGGATCACACCTACATGCCGCCGTTATCGGCAAACTGACGTGTACGTGTGACCTCCCTCACCCCTGAACGATCGAGGCCTGGGCTATAGCTCCCGGGTTTTTGCATGCAAAACTTCATGGTAAAATAAGGAGTAACCTAAAGCAAAAAGGAGGGGTATGGGGGTAAATATACGTGAACGATTAAAGGCGCTGCATATTGCAGCTTTTGCATTTGTTCTGGCTGGTGTTGGTATTGTGAGCGGGGTGGCTGTTTTTGGCGGTCAACAAGCGCAGGCAGCTGGGCAATGTGTTGATTATATTTATAGCCGTGGCGGTGTTGCAAACTGTATTATTAATATCCAAAAAATTATTAACGCGTCTGGCGTGACAGGACAGATCACTGCTGACGGCGCGTTTGGGCCACTGACGGAAAACGCCGTCAAGGCTTTTCAGGCGAATCGTGGCATTGCTGCTGATGGCGTTGTTGGCGTGCAAACCTGGAAAAAACTATGTGCAGTGACGCAAGCCGCCGCTACCGCTCCAAAGCAAGCGTCGGGATGTCCGGCTCCAGTGCCGACAACCGGCTGGACAAAGGTAGCTTGGGGAAGTACGACAACAGGCACTGCTGCCGCAAGCGCTACGATATACGCATGTAAGATTCCGGTAACATCAACGACCTTCCAGATTCGCAGCAAGACGTCACTCACTTCAGTGACTGGCACGCAACAGTTTAGAGCTCATCTTAACGCCATGGGGTCAAACTATCTTGCAACCACAGCCAATAACAATGCACTCGCAACATTTACGGGCAGTACCGGTACGAATTACCAGCTGACAACCAGCGCTAGTAGTCGGAGCGATAAGGGTTATGCCATAGCAACCGATAGTGTCACTGCGACAGCCTACCTCGTTGCGCCAGGTGGGGGCTCTGTTTCTGGCATTGCTTCAACAAGCGCCAACTTTGGTACGGCGCTCAGTCGACCACTCAAGGTCTCGCAACTCATTAATTGCTAGAGAGTAGTATAACGTGCATGCAACAAGCCCGCTCTAGAAGCGGGCTTGTTGCTATTAGTTCGGTGTATTATCGAGCGAGCGCCATAAGTGAAGACATGCGGTCGTACGATACGGTGCCCAGCGAGTCGCAAACTGTTCGAGTTCTCTGCGAGTAAAGGTACGCTCGTAAAGCTTTTCAACGGCGAGCTGAAGGCCACGGTCATCGGCTGCAAATACATCAGGTCGACCAAGCGTAAACATCAGAAACATCTGCGCGCTCCATACGCCGATGCCTTTCACGCGGGTGAGTTCGGCGATAACATCATCGTCGCTGAGTGTCTCGAGATGGTCAAAAATGGCTGAATCTTCGATAAAATGCGTGGCGAGATTGTGGAGATAGCTCCATTTTTGCCCGGAAAGTCCAATATGTTTACTATCGCTCTCGCTGAGAGATGCTACCGCGACCGGGTCGCAGTGCGTACGTGCTTCAAACCGACCAAAGATCGTGGTAGCTGCTTTGACAGATATTTGCTGCCCGATGATAGTTCGCGCAAGACTGGTAAAATGATCGCTCCGTTCGCGTTCATCAAGATGTCCGTGTGTATCGATCAGCGTGCCAAGGAGGGGATCGTGGGCAGCAAGGAATGACTCAGCCGTATGACTGCTCAGGTCGTCTGTTTGCGGTGAAGGTTTATTAAGCGGTGACATAATCTCAGTATACTACGCACTCCACGCGACTCTTGTGCTATACTGACTGCAACAGTAGAAATTGGAGGGTGTACGTGAATAACGCGTCAGGAATAATAACAAAGAAACGCTTGATAGCGGGTGTGGTGCTCGTAGTAATTGTAGCAGGAGTCTTCAGTGCTGTGCGCATGGTTGGTACCGGTAAGATTGGTGTTGTGACGCAATACGGTAGAGTTACTGGTCGCGAACTGACTGAAGGCTTAAGTGTTGTGGCGCCGTTTGGTGTTAATAGTGTTTCGGTGTACGACATCAAGGTACAAAAAGAGGTTGCGGACACGCAGGCGGCGACAAAGGACCTACAAGATGTAACTGCAGAAGTTGTGCTAAACTACCATCTTAATCGGGGTCAGGTAAGTAAGATTCATCAAACGGTTGGTGCTTTGTACAAAGATAGAGTTATCTCGCCAGCACTTTCGGAAACGTTCAAGAGCGCAAGTGCGAAATACAATGCCAGTGAACTCATTACTGAACGCGCAGTATTGAAAAAAGATGTCTATGACCAACTGCGTGATCGGCTCGAAAAGTATGGTGTTGTAGTTGATGATGTCAGTATCACAAACTTCCGATTTTCAGATAGTTTTGCAAAAGCGATTGAAGACAAGCAAGTTGCCCAGCAAAACGCTGAGCGCGCCAAATTTAATCTCGAAGCTGCTCAAACTGACGCACAGGCCCAGGCGGCTCAGGCACAAACCCTGAGTGACAATTATCTCCGCAAACTTGCCATCGATAAGTGGGACGGCAAAATGCCATCGACTGTGGCGGGCGACGGTACAGTATTTAGTATTCCAACGCGGTAAGGCGGTAGGCTGATAAGGGCTAAGCTGAGGTTTTGTCGTTCGGCTCGCTACTTCTGAAAAGGGTGCTTGCATTGAGCTTGCCAGCAATAATAAGAAAGATGATTTCCAAAATGCCGGCTGTGTTAACGAGCATTAAGATAATAAACCACACGACTGACCCGCGACGAGCCGCGTGCCAGAGCGCAAGGCTTTTCCAAAACAATGTCCAGATGGCAAGGGGAATGATAATAAACCAAAGCCACGTAGGGAACGAAGTAAATGTATCCATGCCCGCAGTATAGCATGATGCGCAGTATTTGCGCGATAATGGGTGTATACTGAAAATATGCTTGCAATCGCGCATCATACATGGCGGCGATACAGATGGTATCTCATCGGTGGTGCACTATGCATGGCACTTGCTGGAGCTGGCATATATATGACCGCTCGTCCGCAGCCAGTTGTGCAGCCGACCGTCTCAAGCGAGGCGAGAACTTCTCGGCCAGCACAGCCTCGTGCACTTACGTCAAGAATGCTCATTATGGGAAATAGTTTTTGGGGGCGATATACGAATGACTGGGCAATGGCCCATCCGCTCAAGCAGGCCTATCCGTTTTCTCGACTGAATGAGTTTCATCGTGACCAGTATGATGCGTGGATTTCCGGGCTTGAATGCCCGACGGTGCCGGGATTGTCTATCTCATCAGCACAGATGGATGAAAAACTAGCATTTAATTGCGATCCATCGTACTTGGCTGAGGCAGCAAAGTGGTTTACGGCGTTTACACTCGCGAATAATCATACCGACAATCAGGGTACTGATGGGTTTACAACAACTCGCCAGCAACTCGATGCGCACCATATTCAGTATTTTGGACATTATGACCCACGCGTGACTGATGACGTGTGTGATATTATACGAGTGCCTGCGACGGTGACTCTCGACGATCAAAAG
>JASLDG010000032.1 GCA_030146045.1 Candidatus Saccharimonadales bacterium
GATCAGTTGAGTGCGTAAGATGGAGATAGGTAAGGCTAAGTGATCGGACATGCTTAGATCGCGCCATGTAAAAGATCACTAAACAGGGAGGGATCTTTTGGTCTATGTTGTGTGATCTTAATACACGACGCAGCCGGCTGATCGAGCCGCGTATACTGCATCGGTGTTCGATCCGTAGTAGCGCGAGATAGTCCCGGCATCGCTACAGAGTCGCCTCCAGGTGTTTGGGCCGACGATGCCATCAGCGGTCAAACAGCTTGAACCCTGATAGTTCTTGACTTTGGCAGCTGTTTGCGGGCCAAAGCTATTATCTACCGAAAGATAGTTGGTCGTAAGTTTGTAGCCGCAGTTGATATATCCGTGCCATGCCCAGAGCTGCGTATTGGCATTGAGGATTCTTTGGATGTACCCAACGCATGATGAGTAGCCACCTTGTGAATAGTTATATGCGGTACAGCCGGAGCCGTTCGAATATATGGTTAGTGCGCTTGCGTTTGATGAAAACAACGCTACGCCTGAGATAGATAAGACAAGTGTTACTATGCCAGCTAATAGTTTTTTCATTCATTCCTTCCACTTACTAATAGTACGTAAGCTTAATTATTATGGAGGCTAGAATGGCTGTCAAGCGTCACCGTATTTACGCGGTAACCGTAATTCCGTTCCAAAATGCGACATAGTCGGTGAAGTCTTTTTTGACGCGCTCAATCGAGCCGGTTTTTGGCTGCGGATAGTACCATGCGCCAAAGTCATTTGTTTGGTTGTCTACTACAACGTCGTAGTAGCTCGCGTCGCCCTTCCATATGCAGGTGGTGCGGTGGTTGCTCGGCTGAAAAAAATCGCGGTGGAGGCTATCCGGTGGAAAATACCAATTACCTTCGATGCGGATCAAGTCTTCTTTGGGTGCTTCTGCGATGATGGTGTCATGCCACATTGCTTTCATGTTTGTACCTCCTCGATACTCTTTATTATACCACCTCATAGAGGTGAGTGGTCTATGCTCTGTGTCGGCACCCGCCGTGCTACCGTGTTGGATTGCGAAGTAGGCGGCTTGCGATGGAGACAAAATGTCCTGGTGTATGGAGGATTTGCTGGTGTGCGCCACTGATGCGGCTGTGCTCAGGAGTGACGATATGGTCGCGTGGAGAATATATTGTCGTGATACGCTGCAGATCGATGGGTGCGAAATTCGCCACGATTTTATCGACAAGTGGCATGAGCTGATAAAACGCCGGATGCGCCTGCTGGTGATAGCGATGAACATCCGCTGCACCGTGATTGTAGCCGCAAATTGTCATAACTTGATCCACCCGCCCAAGATGACGTGAAAAAGCAAAGAGTGCCATGGCACCGCCAGCACTCTCACCGACGAGTATGAGTTCATCGGCATCGATCTGCCCGATGGCATTGGCAATGCGGGCATACTTGTCGTCGTATGTTTCGTGCCGGTCGCTCCAGCGCATCGGTACAAAGGTCACCTGAGTGTCGCGACGCCTCCATCTACGCAGGGCAAGTCGCCGTAATGCATCAAAGTGATCACCAAACCCTGGAATATATACGATGTGCCTCATGAGCCGCTGGTATCCATACTCTTAAGTGTAGCATTTTGTAAATAGACGATTTGTGGGCACAATAGATACATGGCGTTTAATCACTATGCAAAGATGAAGCGAATTTTGGATGAGCAGCCCGAGGGCTGGTATATCAGGCAGATCAATGAGCCGACCAGTGCCAAGAATTTTCGTGGTGAGGTGGTGAACTACGATTACTACTACCGGATATACACTGCAGATGATGAACTGATAAAATATTGCAAGTTTCAGAAAATCGACAAGCTCGCCAGTATGTTGGGTGTTGAGGTGGGTGATTTGCCGCTGATAGATGAGAGTATACTAGATATATAAGGGGGAGAATAGAATATGAGCTATAGTTTGCAACCGTACATTAGTTTTAAGGGTCGTGCGCGTGAAGCGATGGAGTTTTATCAAGGTGTTTTTGGCGGACGGGCTGATATTGTGACATTTGGCCAGTTTGGTGTCCCGGATATGCCGGCGGATGGTGTGATGCATTCAGCGCTGGTGATTGACGACAAGACGTTGATTATGGGTAGCGATGCCATGGAAGAGACGCCAGCGGGTATTGCCCTGAGCTTGAGCGGGAGTGGTGATGAGCTTCGTGAGCTGTTTGCTAAATTGAGTGACGGTGCGACAGATGTACGTGAAATTCAGGTTGAGCAGTGGGGTGACGAATACGGTGAGCTGGTTGATACATTCGGTGTTCGCTGGATGTTTAACGGGGTGAGTGAGTAAAATACAGTCTAATAGACGCCGCGTGAGCGGAGTAAGATAGAGATAGGTAAACGAGGAGGGTCTATGCGCAAGTTAATCGTTCAGGAATTTATCACCCTAGACGGAGTGATGCAGGCGCCCGGTGGGCCTGAGGAAGATGAGTCGGGTGCATTTGCATATGGTGGCTGGACGGCACCGTATTTTGAGGAGGCCGATGCGGCTGCGGGCGAATTTATGCGAGAATGGATGCGATCGACGGATATTTTGCTTGGCAGGAAGACGTTTGATATCTTTGCTGCATACTGGCCATCGCATGCCGATATATGGCCTGGCATCAATGATGTAGCCAAGTATGTTGCAAGTACGACAGTGGTGACGAATACCACGGAGTGGCCGAATGTGACGTTTATCAGTACTATCGAGGAGATCAAAAAGCTCAAAGAGGGCGAAGGATCGGATATCAAAGTGCATGGCAGCGGCAAGCTGGCGCAAGATTTGCTGAAGCATGGCCTGGTAGATGAGCTGCATCTTATTACCTACCCGATTACCCTTGGCAAGGGTAAGAAATTGTTTAACGAAGATACTCCTGCTGCGGCATATACACTTATGGATAGCGTTGTGGCGCCTAATGGAGTGATTTTTGCAAGCTACAAGCGAGCCGGCGAAGTACAGACAGGTACGGTGAGCGACTAGCAGGAGCGCTAAGATTTAGGTATTGAAGATTAGCGTGACCAGCATTCGTAAGCGATCATAATAGCGAGCGATTGATCAGCGAAATGGCCTCGGGGTGTTTGCGGATGTAGCTTCGAATGATTTTATAGGTGTCGATGTCAAAGCCACTGTCGATCGGGGTGGTGAGAGGCTCATCAAATGCATGTTCGACGACTGAGGTAACAATCCACTGGTCGATGATAATCGAGCGGGTTTCGCTGATGCGTACGGCCACTGCGGATGCAAACGGCCATGATTCTATTTTGGAGCGTTCGAGTGCAAGCTCGATCCGACGGTTGTAAAGTTCGGGCGATTCCTTGCCTATGCAGGCACCTTTGCAGAAACCAAGTTGATAGCGAAAACAAGCGCCGCTCGTTTTTTCGAGGCCAAGGAGCTTTGGGCAGAGTTGGAAGGTTTTGGCGGCTATTTCGAGTCGGGCTTTGGCTTGAGACTTGGAAGTATACACGCCATATATATTTTCGAGCTGCTGATGCTCGGAAAGATCAGTGTTTTCAATACGGATCGTTTCGTACCCGTCGCTGTTGAATTCGCGTAGAAAAACCGATTGTTTGGTTGTGCGTCGCAGCTGCCGGTTAAACATTGGCTGGAGCTCTTTGACTTTGGCGGATTCGAGTAAGAGCGCCTCAATTTCTGTTGCAGTAGTGATAAAGCTGACGTTGTGGCTTGCGAGGGTCATTTTGAGCTCTTTGGCGATAGTAGTGGCATTGGTAAAATGCGAGCGCACGCGTGAGCGGATATTGACGCTTTTGCCGACGTACAGCGGCGCGCCGGTATCGTCTTCGAATATATAGATACCAGGGCTGTCAGGAAGGTTCAATATGACAGCTTCGTCGACGTGAGGCGGGAGTGATTTAGTCTTGAGTTGCTTGGCAATATTTTCGAGAAACGCCTCGTGTCCCTTCTTGGCGATGGTCAGTTTGACGAAGTCGTACATGGCTAGAGCATCGTCGTAGGCGCGGTGGCGAGCCGAAACGGGAATATTGTGGCGAGCAATGATTTTCTCGAGGCTATGGCCGCGATGTTCTTGCCATAAGGCGCGTGACATTTTGACGGTACAAAAGAGCTTGGGTTTAAAGTCGTAGCCCGCCGCTGTAAATTCACGCTTCAGGAATGAATAGTCGAACAGCACGTTGTGTGCTACAAAGATTGAGCCGTTCATAAAATCGTAAAGCTGCGTGGCGATATCTTCAAAATACGGTGCATCGACTAAGTCGCCATTCGTAATACCAGTAAGCCGCGTAATCCAGTGCGGTATTTCGCCCCCGGGATTAACAAGCGAAGTAAAGGTATCGACGATCTCACCGCCCATTACCTTGATGGCGGCAACTTCGATGACTCGGCCGCGCGGGCCTGTTCCGCCATTGGTTTCGATATCGACAAATACTGCATCACCCTCAAACATCTCTTTCTAGTATAGTCTTGTTTTTGCCTGGCTGCGAGCTTGTGTACTATACTAAGCCTATGAGTAATGACGTTACCGCATATATCGATACATTCGATGGCGATGTAAGAGCGCGGCTACTTAAACTTCGCGACATTGTGCGAACGGAAGCGCCCGATGCGGATGAAATGGTGTCGTATGGTATGCCTGCGTACAAACTGAAGGGCAAGCCATTGGTGTATTTTGCGGGATATCCCAAGCATATCGGATTTTATGCTACACCAAACGGTCATGAAGCATTCAAAGATGAATTCTCGAAGTATAAACAAGGCAAGGGTTCGGTTCAGTTTCCGCTTGACCAGCCCCTCCCGATAGAGCTCATCGAGCGAGTGGTACGCTATCGCCGCGAACAGGTAACAAAGGAAGCTGTTTAATGAGCGATACTCAGATGAAAACTATCCCGACGGATGCTGACGTGTTGGAATTTGTCGCACGACTCGATAAAGATCAGCAGCGACGCGATAGTGAAACGCTCATTGGTCTGATGCAGAAAATAAGCGGCCAGCCGCCGGTACTGTGGGGTCCGGCAATTATTGGGTTCGGCGAGTATCATTATATCTATGCGAGTGGGCGCGAGGGTGATATGCCGCGAATTGCTTTTTCGCCGCGTAAGGGTAAACTGGTACTCTATAGCATGAATGACATGGCTAAGTATGCGCCAGTGTGCGAGCGCCTTGGCAAGCATACGACATCAAAAGCATGTTTGTATATGACAAAGCTGGCTGATGTAGATATGGATGTTTTGGAAGAGCTTATTAAGGCGCTGTATGAAGATGTGCCGAGGGAGGTGTAGCTGTGGCTGGGCATCGTGTCTACAGTATACCGTTTGCAAATATTTATCCGCTTTATATTGAAAAGGCACAGAAAAAAGGCCGCACCAAGGCGGAAGTCGATGAGATTATTTATTGGCTGACGGGGTATGATGAGCGCGGGCTGATACAAGCACTTGCAGATCGGATAGATTTGGAGACATTTTATACAAATGCACCAAAACTGAATGTAAACCGCAAGCTGATTACTGGGGTGATTTGCGGCATGCGAGTGGAGCAGATTGGGGAGCCAATAATGCAAGAAATTCGTTATATGGATAAGCTGATTGACGAGCTGGCTCGCGGTAAAACAATGGCGAAGATTCTTCGTACGCCAGTAAAGGGTACCGATACATTATGAGGTCGATGGGTGCGCGTATAGCGGCACGTCATAGGTTGTTTGGTAGTATTGGGGCTATTGGCGCAGGCGCAATAGCTATACTCTATCTTGTACTTGTACCAGAAAAAGCTTTGTATGCAGGAGGTCTGGTAAAGTTATTTTTACTTTATGGACATAGTCTCTGTTGGATTCTGATTGCAGGGGCGAGTGGGCTTTGGGCTTTGAAGGGCATGAATCGTTGGAGCATTGGTCTCCTCTACACCGCATTGGTAGTGTACATCGGTTTTTTGGTGAGTATGGTTGCTGCGCCAAACAAGAGTGTGAGTCCTGTTGATAGCTTTGAGTCATGCAAGGCAGCTGGGGGATCTATTGCTGAGAGTTATCCTGAGCAATGTTTCCTGCAGGGAAAATCATTTGTGAATCATACGCAGCATGTTGATGCTTCAGCGAGTGAGTATATTGGGCTGGCAGAGCAAGCGGCTGTCGATAAGGCGACACGTACGCGCACGCCGCATCGGGTGGTTGAACGTGATGGTATGCAGCTGCCCGTAACAATGGACTTTGCGCCGGGTCGTCTTAATTTCTACCTAAAAGATGGCATGGTGTATAAAGTGCAGGTTGAAGGAAGAGAGAGCCCTTAATACGTGGAACGAGCAGGGTTTAGCGGTGGAGTAGAGACGCGATTACTTCTTTGTTGATTTCGACTTTTTGACGACTGTTAGAGCGAAAGTATCGAGAACATTCGGCGTCATTAAGCGTGATATTGACGGTTTCTCGAGTGAGCCCCGTAAGATCGGCGAGAATCTGTTGAGTAACCGGGAAGTTGAGCTGATGCCACGATGTTCTTGGCGATTTTTGTGTTGCGTGCTCGCTCGCTAAATAATAGAGGGCTTGGAGAACTTTTTGCTTTGCACTGCTTTTCTCGAGACTCTTAAGGCGCAAGACAATATGATCCATTTCTTTGGCATACCAGCGGAGTGCAGTATAGGCGTATTCAGCAGAGTTGCGGAGCTTGTCGCGGAAATCATCAAGAGGCACGAGTAGTACGTCGGTTTTGCATAATGCAGCATAAAAGGCATCAACGGCTTTTTTATCCTCGAAGGCATAAAAAAGTGGTGCGATACTGCCCTCGCCACCGATATGAAGGATTTTTTCGTTACCCTCCGTGTCGGTATCAAAGAATTTGATCGCACCGTGTTTGACAAATAGCACATGGTTTGGCTGGTCTCCATCGTACAGAATAATCTGACCTGTTTCGTATGTCCGCGCAGTGGCGTGCGGAAAGTCCTGGAGTACCTTGGTCGACGTGAATATATTCACAGCTCCATTGTGTCATATTCCACAAATTTTTAGTAGTCAACTTTACGGACAGTATCTATATCCTCTTCTATACTAATAATAGCTATCACGTAAGAGCGGGAGGTGGAGTCATGAAAAAGACGCATGAAGATCGAATGAATCTCATCAATCGGTTAGAGCGGAAATATGCGAGGAAAGTGTGGTTACAAAAGCAGGAAAGTCGGCGCACTATTAAGAGCGCCTTGCGAGCAATGCGCGGCCGCCGTCTTAAGTATGATAATGCGCAGACTGAGTCTCTGGACGGTATCTTCCGTCATGGGCCAGGGATTGCCTAACACTCAATCCTTGCGAGAAGGTTTTAGTCTGTCTGGCTAATAACTGGCGCGTATAATAGAAGTATAAGCAAGGAGGGCGTATGGGCAAACAAGTGTTTATTAATGTACCGGTCAGTGATCTTGAGCGATCGAAAGCATTTTATGAGAAGCTTGGATTTAAAAACAATCCTGAGTTTACTGATGAAAAGGGTGCGGCGATGGTATGGTCGGACGAGATTTATGTGATGCTTCTGACGCATGATTTTTACCAAAAGTTTATTGGCGACAAGACGATTGCCGATACTAAAACGCAGTCTGCTGCTCTTTTGGCACTGGCGCTTGATTCACGCGAGGATGTCCAGTCATTTGCCGATACTGCCAAGGCAAACGGCGGTGATTACTATCAGGTGGATATGGGTATGCCCGAAGATCGGATGTTTGGTCTTGAGGTTACCGACCCCGATGGCAATCATTGGGAGCCGGTCTGGATAAATTTTAGCTAAGTGTAAATAACACCCGGGATAGCCGGGTGTTATTTATTAGAATATTTGGGCGATGATCCAAGCTGCGCCGGCTATTTCGAGGAAAAATAGACCGAGCCCAACAGGTGATCCCCAGCTGAACCAGCTTCCCCACGCACGCCAGTTTTTATGTGTGCGCTCGTACCATTCGATACCTTGCTGGTCTTTCTCTTCTTGTGTCATTTTTGACATAACGAGACTCCTATTAATTGTTAATAAAAGTCCCTGAAATAGTGCAGTGCCGGAAGCGAGGTGTTCCTTCAGGGTGAGGACTCGCCGTAAGTACGGACTTATGTGCTATCTGCAGTATACTAAATGCCGGTAATTATGGAAAGAACATAGGACATTTTACGGCATGTACCATAAGCGAGTATAATAGCAGGTATAAGATCGTTAAGTGAGAAAGGAGGGCACTATGCCATACGAATCAATTAACGAGCTCCCGACGAGTGTGAGGCACGTATTGCCAGAGCACGCGCAGGCGATCTATAAGGAAGCATTTAATAATGCATACGATGAGTATGCGAGCCCGAAAGAGCGGCGTGGCGATGCAGGCCGGGAAGAAACGGCACACCGAGTTGCGTGGAACGCGGTTAAAAAAGCAGGGTATGAAAAAGGCGAGGATGATAAGTGGCATAAAGCACACTAGTGGGCGCCGGCACGTTCGAGAATACGTACAATATCGGCAAAACCTTTGGCGCGGGCATGTTGTAGTGGTGTGACGCCATTTTTATCAGCAATAGTAACGTTGGCGCCATGGTCGACGAGAAGCTGCACGGCTTGCTGTTGGCGCGGGCCGCCATTGTTGAGTACGATCGCTTCGAGAAGTGCGGTCCACCCGAGATTATTGATGTGATTGATGTCAACTTTGGTGTTCTCAAGAAGGTAGGTGATGACCTCGACGTGGCCGTGTTCGCCAGCGGGGATGAGTGCCGTGCCACCATAGCGATTAAGAAGCGACGGATCAGCGCCATGTGTAGCAGCGAGCTTAAGAATCTCGAGGTATCCTTCGGCGCCTGCATAGAGGAATGGATTGTTTAGCATGGTATCGCGAATATTGACGTCAGCACCGGCATCGATAAGTACCTTGGCGGTTGCGTAGTCATTGTTGTACGTCGCAACCATTGCTGCCGTACGACCTTCAGTGTCCTGTGTATTAAGCGCGACTCCCCGCTTAATAAGCGCCGCAACTGTATCTGTTTGCTTGGCGTTGACTGCTGCAAAAAGTTCATCGCTACTTGGCGTTTTTTGTGATAATTTTGCTGTATCTGACGCGGTAGGCTGTGAGTAGGGTTCCTGTGTTTTCGTATTAGTGTTGAGGATGGCGACTCCGATATTGAGATAGGTAGCAAAACACACCCATAGGAGATAGGGGATAAACAGCCAAAGTGTAGCAGGTACAAAGCGGCGAAATGTGAGTGCTGTCATGATAATCGAGACGATGAGCGCAAGAATAATAGCCACGGCAATCCATGGCTGGTGAAGTCCGAAAAAGACAATCGACCACAGAGTATTGAGGGTGAGTTGCACGCCGAACCAACTATAGGCGGTCTTTTTGCTCTTCGTGGCGGTATGGGTAATGAGTACTCCGAGAGCGATACCCATGAGAAGATAGAGGAACGTCCACATAGGACCAAAAACTTCGTTAGGAGGCAAAAGTGGCGGTTTATCCAGTCCTTGATACCACGAAGGAATATTAGGAATAGTCGCGAGCGACCCAATGGCGCCAGCGGCAAATGACAGAAGAATCGAACCAATAAAAATAGCACTTTTCTTTAACATATATCTATTATAGCGTATGGCTTAGGTAGAATTATCGTGTCTACCTCGCGCCATTCTCGGTAGCTCGGTATAATAAGTTGTATCATGCAAGAATTTAACCTGATGTATAAACAGATTGCGGATGATCCGATGAATGCTGATATGAAAGCGAAAGGCTATATGCCAGTATATACGGCTGGTCCGAAAGCGAGGATTGCGATTGTCGGACAGGCGCCCGGAAGTAAGGCTCAGGCTTCGATGAAGCCATGGAACGATATGAGTGGACAGTTGCTCCGTAAATGGCTCGATGTAACTGATGAGCAATTCTATGATCCGAATCTCATTGCGCTGATTCCTATGGACTTCTATTACCCCGGCAAGGGTACTCACGGTGACTTGCCGCCACGTAAGGGCTTTGCGGAAAAATGGCACCCGCGACTTTTGGAACTCATGCCGGATATCGAGATTATGTTGCTTGTCGGTGCTTATTCGCAGAAATACTATTTGGCAAAAGCGGCCAAGCGGAATTTAACCGAAACTGTTCGCGAGTATCATGAGTATCTTCCTCGCTATTTTCCGCTCGTGCATCCGAGCCCGCTGAATTTTCGATGGCGCACTCAGCATCCATGGTTTGAAGCAGAAATTGTGCCAGAGCTACGGGCAATGACTCAGGCAATTATCAGTAAATAACGATATAATAGAAGAATGACTACATATGTATTAGCGGGCGGATGTTTTTGGTGCTTAGACGCTATATTTCGGCGTCTGAAAGGTGTATCGAGTGTCGTCAGTGGCTATGCTGGTGGTGCACCAGAGCAGGCTGATTATTATACGGTTGCGACGGGTAAAACGGGTCATGCGGAAGCGGTGCAGATAACATTTGACGAGGCAATCATTCCGACGGATGTCGTGCTTGATATGTTCTTTTTGATTCATGATCCAACCACGAAAGATCGTCAAGGAAACGATGTTGGTCCACAATATCGGAGTGCGATGTTTTATGCGGATGCGCAGCAACAAGAGTTGTTTGAAAAAGCGATTGAGCGAGCAAAACAACACTGGGGCGACAATATCGTAACGGAGTTGGTGCCGCTTGAAAAATTCTACGAAGCCGAGCCAGAGCATCAAGACTATTTCAATAATAATCCAGGCAATGGCTACTGCAGTATTGTGATTGCACCTAAAATTATAAAGGCACGTCATGCGTATAATGAATGGTTCGCTCGTCCGTAAAGATCATTAAGAAACCGTGACGATGCTATAATAAGGGATGATGAACGCGTTTCGAAATTATCGTATATTTTTCTGGGCGTTATTGGCGGCGATTGTTGTACTTCCTGCTAAATATATGATGCACACACTCGGGCTCGAGTTTATTGAGCAGACGTCGCTGCACAATAGTGTCGTATCAAGCGCTATTTTTGTTCTTGGATTTGTTTTGTCGGCAACAATTGCGGACTATAAAGAAAGTGAGCGTATACCGGCCGAGTTTGCTGCCAATATCGAAGATATGTATAACGATGCTAAAGAGACGCACAAAACATATCCAAAGTTTGATCTTGATCACTTTCGGCTCAGTCTTATTGAAGTGCTGAAAGTATTCCGTGAGGGAACACGCGTGAATCGGCGTGGTGCTCGACGCGAAATTGCTGATTTGCAAGCGTGTTTTGCAGATATGGAGCGTGCGGGTGTACCGCCTAACTTTATCGTTAAATTGAAAACACAACAGACGCTTCTTCTTCGAAGTCTGTTTCGTGTTAATTATATCCAAAAAATCCGCTTTATTCCCTCGGCATTTTTCTTGATTAAAGCAATCGTTGTGATGATAATCGGTTTACTCCTCTGCACGAATATTGATCCGTTTTATGGCGGTATGTTCATTGTTGGCGCGATTACTTTCATTTTGACGTATATGCTTATTCTCATTCATCATGTATCGGTACCATTTCAAGCAGAAGGTGTTTCGCGTGATGATGTGAGCCTATTTTTGCTGCGCGAAACACGAAGTATGCTTGAGTCTGAAGCGAAGGCGCGCACATGAAATACGTAGTGCTGTTACGTGGTGTGAATGTTGGTGGTAATCATCGCGTGCCTAAGGTTGAGTTTCAAAAAGTACTCGAGAGTCTTGGTTTTTCAAATGTGATCATTTATATCAATTCGGGTAACGCGGTATTTGACACTGCTACACCATCCGATGCTGCTACTATTCGGGCAGCGCTAGAGCACCATTTTGGTTTTGAAATCCCGACGCTCCTTTTGTCAGCTGAAAGGATACGGGCAATTGCAGCGGCGATTCCAGATGACTGGACGAATGATACACCGACGCCTGATAAGGCTGGACAGAAATCGGATGTATTATATCTCTTTGATGAGATTAACCAAAAACAGACTATAGAAGCTATAGGGTACAAGCCTGATATCGAGACGATGCTCTATGTCGATGGCGCAATCCTTGCCAATGTTACGAGGGCTCATCAGTCTCGCGGGAGTTTGCAGAAATTAATTGCGACGCCGTTTTATAAAAACATGACAATTCGTAATATTACGACAGCCAAGAAATTAGCCGCATTATGCGAGGAAGTATCGTAGTTACATGAAAAAATTATTTCTCATTAGTATGGCAGGTGTGGCGCCGCTATTCGTGCTCATTCCGAGCGGGGTTGCATCAGCAGCGAGTCTCAACAATTTTGAAATTACCAAGTATGCTATTGATTTTTCATTATCGCGAGATGCTGAACAGCGATCGGTCCTGGTGACAAAAGAATCGATTACCGCTGATTTTCCGGCTGACAATCAAAATCATGGTATCGAACGCTATATTCCAAAAGCGTACGACAAGCATCCAACAGGTCTCGCGATCACAAACGTGAAAGATGCTAACGGTGCCGCAGTACAATACAAAACCTACGAAAGCGGCGAGTACACGGTACTCAGGATAGGTAATCCGGATACCTATGTCCATGGTCTGCAGACGTATATCATTGAATATACGCAGCATGATGTAACCAAGTATTTTGCTGATACGAAAAAAACGGAATTCTATTGGGACACAAATGGTACTGAATGGCGGGTGCCAATTCGCGACCTCACTGTGTCATTATCGATCGATGAGGCGGTAAGGGATAAGCTGACGGGGGACAATGCGTGCTATATGGGATCGTTTGGTTCGCGTGCTGCATGCGAGGTATCGTCTACTCGTGGCGCCATAACGGCGCAAGGTAATAATCTTGGACCGGGCGAAAATATGACGCTTGCTATTGGATTTTTACCAGACACATTTGCCGTATACCAACCGTCCGTTCTGGAAAGGATCGTAAATATATGGCTTGCTTTGCAAGGTATACTGGTCGCAGTGGCGGTTGCTATTATCGTATGGGTGTCGACGCGATACTCACGCTGGTCAAAGCGGACGCGAGAGGTCGGCACAATTATTCCAGAATATCTACCGCCTAAAAACGCGAGCGTGTCGTTATCGGCAACAATGCTCCCCTATGCGCGCTCTACTTTTGCTGCCCAGCTCATTGATTTCGCGGTGCGCCATTATATTAAAATTTACGAAACAAAAGAAAAAAGCTTTTGGTCGAATGCCGAGTATGAAATTGAGATTATAAAACCGATTACTGATCTTCGTGCAGAAGAACGAGAGTTTTTAACGGATCTTTTTAACGGTACCGTTACGGTTGGTACGAAAAAGACCACCAAAGAAATCCGCAAAGATTACGGACTTTCGTCTCGTATGATGGACAATCCTAAAAAGTTACAGAATCTGGTGCGCGGTGACTACGCCCTGCAGCATAAGGTACCTGAAAAGTCTGCTTGGTTTAAGCGTACAGGCAAGATTCTTTTAGTCTTAGGATTGATCTTGCTGAGTCCGCCGCTATTAATCGTTGCAATGATTGCCCTTATTATGGCATATACGCTGTGGGTGCGAACCGATGAGGGTGTTGCGCTGTATCGTTATCTCCTTGGATTGAAGCTCTATATTTCGGTCGCAGAGCAGGAGCGACTTAAAATGCTCCAAAGTCCCGAAGGCGCCGAGAAGGTGCAGGTAAGCGACACTGCTCCAAAGAAGCTGGTGAAGCTTTATGAAAAGGTACTGCCGTATGCCATATTGTTTGGCCAGGAAAAGCAGTGGAATAAGCAACTGGGCGCATACTATGAATCAACAGGTACGCAACCTGATTGGTATACGGGGACAAATATGGCGGCATTTAACGCGTTAGCTTTTTCAAGTGCAATGAGCGGTTTGACGACATCGATTAACTCGACAGGTGTCGCTAGTTCATCATCGGGCGGATCAAGCGGTGGCGGATCGTCTGGCGGCGGTGGCGGAGGAGGCGGCGGTGGCGGCTGGTAAATCTTTATTGTTTTTGATTATTGGAATCGTAGCGGCCGGTATTGCGATCGCTGGTGTGTGGCTTCCTGGCGTGCCAACCGTATTTCCGCTCATTGTTGCGCTGTGGGCATTCAGTAAATCGAGTCCGCGTTTAAAGCATCGGCTCGAGGCGGTGCCCATTCTGCGTCAGGCACTCCGCGAGGCGCAACGATTCGAACGCGAAAAGGTTATTGATAAGCGCGTGAAAATTATTGCAGTGACAAGTGCGTGGGTATCGACTATCATTGTGGCATTGGTGTTGCGTAACACAGTCATTACGGTACTTGTTGCAGGGTCGGCGATCGTGTGTAGCGGGATCATGCTTTATATTCCATCTCGCCGTACTACGATGGTTGAATCAAAAGTAGAACAAGAGGTATCATAGCGGTATAGGTGTATATGAACCAAGCGCTGAAAGAAAAACTCAAACAACTGCCCATAAGCCCTGGCGTCTATTTCCATAAAAGCAGCACGGGCGAAGTTATTTATGTCGGCAAAGCTGCGATACTGCGAAATCGTGTGCGGCAGTATTTCCAATCGCAGCGCGATATGGATATAAAAACCAGGGCATTGGTTGCGGAGATTGATGACACGGAGTGGGTCGAGACTGAGAGCGAAATTGACGCGCTGTTTCTTGAGAGTGAAATGGTCAAGCGCTACATGCCCCGCTACAATATTTTGCTGCGCGATGATAAATCACAGATGTTTGTGCGAATAGATATGAAAAGCGAATGGCCGACGGTATCGTTTACGCGTAATCCCACCGACGATGGTGCGGAGTATGTCGGACCGTTCTACAACGGCTTTGCCGTCAAGAAAGCACTCCGATATCTTCGCCGTATTTACCCCTATTTTTCGAAGGCACCACAACCGGGTGATTCGCGCTTGGAACAGCAAATTGGCTTACAGCCTGATATGCGTGCAGGGTCTGAGGAATACAAAAAAGCACTTCGCAAACTCATGAGTTATATCAAGGGCAATCGAGCAAAACTGACGCGTGAACTTGAGCGTGATATGAAAACGGCTGCCGGATTGCACGACTTTGAGACTGCCGCTGATCTGCGTAATAAGCTGCGGGCAATGGGCGAATTGCAGCGCCGTGTGATGTTTGGCGATCGTGAGTTTTTGGCGATATCCAAAGACAAAGCCTTGTCGGATTTGGCGGACATGTTGCTTTTATCTAAGGCGCCGTCGCGTATCGAAGGGTATGATATTTCGCATCTTTCGGGAACGAATGTTGTTGCAAGTATGGTGGTCTTTACGAATGGCGTATCTGACCGCGCTGCGTATCGAAAATTCAAAATGGATGTACAGGCAAATAATGACTATCGCAATATCCACGATGTTGTATGGCGGCGCATGAGTTCAAAGAACCTCAAAAGTTGGGGAATGCCCGATCTTTTGCTGATAGATGGCGGCCAGGGCCAGCTTGAGGCGGCAATTCGTGCGTGCGAAGAGCGTGAAGTTGCAGTACCTATTATTAGTATTGCGAAACGTGAAGAGGAGATGATTATTCACCGCACGCGTTCGCATATCGACTGCACGGTACTTGAAGGGTTTCGCGACCATCCGATTGAGGGTGTCGAGGTGATGAATAAAGGTGAGTTTCTCTATGTAAATCTCCATGTCGGGCAACTGAATGCCGGCTCGCACTCTAAGAATCTTCGTGGTGCTCCGGTTGTCAATACCTATAGCGACATCGTGAAGTTATTTCAGCGGATTCGTGACGAGTCGCACCGGTTTGCAGTAAGTTACCACACGGTGCTCAAGCGCCAGAAACAAACTGCTAGCAGCCTTGAAGATATCCCGGGCATTGGCCCGGCCACACGCAAAAAACTCATCAAAACATTTGGAAGCTTGCGCGGCCTTAGATCAGCCGATCGTGCGCAAATTGTCGAGGCAATTGGTGAGGTAAAAACTGAGCAGTTATTGGCGTATCTATAAGTTCTCGATTGCCTAAAGGGGCGAGTTCTACATTTGCGTAACGTGCTTATTCTTGTGAATGCAAGTAAATTTTGTATAATACCGACCATGACTAAATCCTACGAAATAGACGTGCCGTTCAGTGGCAACGATGGCAAGCGTTGTGTACCTGCATGTACAAAAATGATTGTCGACTATTTGCGACCAGATATGCAGATTACGAAAGAGCAAGCTGAAGCTCTAAGCGGGTTTGCAGAAGATAAGGCAACCTGGGCCGCTCAGCATCTACTTTCGTTACGTGAGTTAGGTATTGAAGTCGGTTGGGTGCAGGACGAAGATCTCGCGCAATTTGCAGAAGACCCCCGAGCGTTTATGCTCGATCAGTTTAATGGTAACGTCGAAGCTTATAAGAGATTTGCAACGATGAATGATCTGCCGCTTGAAGCTGATCGTATCGGACGATATCTTGCGCAAGGTTTGCCATTTGAGCGGCGTGGCGCAACACGTAAGGATATAGTAGCCCTCGCGCTTGGCGGATATGTCGTGCGACTTGAGCTTAACGGTAAAGTGCTGGCTGATCAGCCTGGTGATACCGCCCACGCTGTTGTTGTCAGTGGCTTTGATAATGATCATATACGACTCGAAAATCCTGACGGCCAATATGGCTCAAAGCCAAGACAGGTTGTGTCATGGGACACGCTGGAGGCTGCTTGGCAGGAGTATCACACATTACAGTACTACAAAGATACTCAATAAGGAATATACGTTTTCGTTACTCTCTCCATAGGTGTGCCATATACTGATCCGGATTGTTCAGAAAGTCTCGTGTTAAGGTGATGTGCTCGACGTCACTGTACGTCGTCGGCTCAATACCTGTCTGGGAAATATGATAAATTTGTGCATCTGGGTAGGCTGGTAGAATGGGTGAGTGTGTCGCAATAATGAACTGCGAGCCGCGCTGTACGAGATGGCGCATATGTGCAAGCAGT
>JASLDG010000050.1 GCA_030146045.1 Candidatus Saccharimonadales bacterium
GGCGAAAAAGCGACAGGCCAGATGACTATTACGCGCACGGGTGTATCGTCAAAATCTGAGACGATTCCTATCGGCACCGGCTTCAGCAGCGGCAGTTATACGTTTACGACGACAGCGACAGTCACTATTCCGGCATCGCAAATTGTTGGAACGGGTATTGACCACGGATCAGCAACGGTAAATGTACAAGCAGTTGATATTGGAGATGGGTTCAACCTTGGTGCTCAGTCATACCAATCAACTGTAAGCGGATTTTCGGCAAGTGGCAGTCAGATGAGTGGTGGTTCTGCAAAAGAAATACAGGTTGTCACGCAAGCTGATGTTATGGCGGCTACAGAGCAACTTTCAAAGCAAAAGGCCGATGACGTTAAGAAAAAATTAGCCGATAAATTCCCAAGTAGTAGCGTCGTGATTGATTCGAGCTTTGTAGTGGCGGCAGGTGATGCTCAGCCAAGTCCTGCTATCGGCCAGGAAGCCGCTGGCGGTAAAGCGAAGCTTACGCAAGAGACAACCTATTCACTGACGGCGGTTGATAAAAACGACCTCGATAACTTCCTAACTAAGGCACTGCAAAAAACATTAACGAGCACAAAAGAACAGCGTGTATACGATACAGGTGTCAAGAGCGCGCAGCTTACCGCCTTTACGAAGGTTGACGCGAGTGATTCTGCTCAAGCTACACTTTCAGCGACTGGTCGGGTTGGTCCAATGATCAACGATGAGGATATTAAGAATCAGATTAAGGGCAAGCGTTTTGGTGAAGTTCAGTCGACACTTAAATCGATCGAGGGTGTTCGTGACGCGCTAACGACATTCTCGCCGTTCTGGGTGCAGACCGTGCCAAACGACACAAAGAAAATAACAATCGAATTTAAGCTTTCGGATGGCAAGTAATAAGACTTCCTATCTTGCGCTTGATGTGGGTGAGAAGCGAATTGGCGTAGCTGTCGCGAGCGGTGCTGTTAAGATTGCAGTGCCACTGACGACAGTACAGGTGGATGGCACTGAACTCAAAGAACTGGCGCGGATTGTCGCGAGTGAATCGACCGATGTCATTGTAGTTGGATACCCGCGCAATCAATCAGGTGAAGCGACTGCTCAGACGGCTTATGCCGAGAACTTCGCGGCCCAGTTGGATGGCTTTGCTCCGACGCTGGTGTTTCAGGATGAGTCGCTCACGAGTGTGATGGCCGAAAATCAACTGAAAGCGCTCGGTGGTGCTTACAAAAAAGAAGATATTGACGCGCGTGCGGCGGCAATTATCTTACAAGATTATTTGGAGATGTATACATGAAACAAGATATTATTCCACCGCAGCGACCATCTACTCCGAGTCAGCCGGTCCCACGTTCGGTCGATGGTACCGTGCGCCCTGCGCCGCGCCCGAGTGGCGGACCGATTGATCCGCAGCATACATTGAGTCCTCCTGAGTATCATGAATTGCTCAAAAGTGGCGACTCGAACGACCTGCCTCCTCTTCACGAGGAAAGCGCACCTAAAGCAAAGCCGCCTAAGCGAAGAAAATGGCTGAAGGTGGTACTGATCATTATTACTCTTCTGGTCGTAGTGCTTGGAGCTGCTGTGGCGGCAGGCTATCTCTGGTATCAGCAGCAACTCAGTCCGGTATCTGTGAATAATGGTAAAGCTGATTATATTACTATTGAACAAGGCGCTACGACGACTGCGATTGCCGATAGCTTGCAGGCAAAAGGGTTGATTCGAAACAGTACTGCGTTTATGCTTTATATGCGGTTTTCAAGCGCGCACGAGCTGAAAGCCGGACGCTACAAGGTGAGTGCCGATCAGTCAGTTGCGCAGATTGTCGAGCATCTGGCGAGTGGTAAGCAGGATCAATTGACCGTGACCTTTTTGCCAGGTGATACGCTCGCGAATCATCGCAAGCGTCTCGTGCAGGCTGGATTTAGTGAGGCGGATGTCGATGCGGCGCTCGCGGCTACCTATCAAGGGGCATTATTTGCAGGCAAGCCAACAGGGAGCGATCTTGAGGGTTATATCTTTGGTGAAACATATCAATTTGACGCGGGTGTTGATGCAAAAACGGTGCTTCAGCGTACGTTTACACAATTTGAACAAGAGATAAAACAAAATGGTTTAGCCGAGAAGTTCGCGGCTCATGGCCTTACGACGTTCCAAGCAATTACACTTGCTTCGATTGTACAACGTGAAGTAACGATTAAAGAAGGAGATCCGGCAAGTTTGCAAGATGCAGCCAAAGTAGCCGGGGTGTTCTATAATCGTATGAAGGCGGGAATGTCGCTGGGATCGGATGTGACATACCAATATGCAGCACGTAAAATGGGAGTTGCGCCTGATCCGAAGCTCGATTCGCCGTACAATACTCGTATTCATACCGGTCTTCCTCCAGGACCTATCTCATCGCCTGGAATTGGAGCATTAAAAGCGGTCGCAAACCCTGCCGTGCATAGCTATTTGTTTTTCTTGAGCGGTGACGACGATGTGACATATTTTGCGACGACCGATGCGGAGCATGAAAAGAACATACAGCAGCATTGTCATTACAAGTGTAGTATTAATTAGGCATAAGCTCGATTTGACAAAAAAGCCATTTTAAAAAATATATTGACTTTTTATGCAATAGCATTTATAATGATCATTAGCACATTTCGTGAGATGAGAGCCGGTCACGACTGAAGTATTTACTGAACGTCGATGCGAGTGGGTCGCTAACATCACGGGAAATGAGCCTACCGACAAATGTCGTACGGGTACCGAAATGAACATTTTCAAACCTAATACCAATTAATATGAAATAGGTCGACACGTACCCCGTTCCACCGCCTGTTATGCGAGGCCGCGCGGAAGAAAGACAGAGTAAGGTAGTGCCCTTGTAGTAATACAGGCGGCAGGAGAATGATAATTCGTAATCAATCACAAGTAGAGGCGCAAGCTTCTGCGATACGAGATACGGCCATGAAATCAGCGGCGGCAACGCCAAAGACGCGCCGTACGCGAAAAGCCAAACGTAGTCTCGGTACTATAGGTATCTATTCCGGCGTATTTGTCGTCGTTATATCCTTGATATCTATCGGGTATCGTGCACCACAAGATTTATCAGTTGCTTCTGTTGCAAGCGACGTACCTACGGTATCGTCAGCTCCTGCACTTGCTGCAGCTCCTTCGGTCGATAAAATTATGAGTACTGATGTGGCTGGCCATTTGGCAACGCAAGTTGATATGCCTGTTGCTAATAATATTGCTAACTTGTCGGTGTCGCTTGATGCCCAAGCGCAGCTTGAGCAGACATCTGATACGGTTATTAGCAAGCCGCAAATTATCCAACCAACTGCCGCAAACCGCGAAATAACCAAACACCTTACGAAAGAAGGTGAGACAGTGCAGTCGGTCGCTGTTCAGTATAATCTGCAGCCAGATACGGTTCGATGGGCAAATAATCTCGAAAAGGATAGTATTGATACGGGTAAAGAGTTAACGATCCCGCCGGTTGATGGTGTTGTCTACACTACTAAGGCCGGAGATACGCCTGCGGCTATTGCACAGAAGTATAAATCAGATGAAGCGCGCGTTGTGTCATTTAACGACTTAGAGATCAGTGGTATGACTGCTGGTAAGCAGATCGTGATTCCTGGTGGTGTCATGCCAGAAGAGCTGCGCCCAGGCTATCAAGCACCTGTTGGCAATGTGTCACGTGAAGCGGCTAATAATGCAGCTGGTACTGGCTATCGTGTGAACACGAAGATTGCTCAAGCGTCTGCAGGGAACCGCTATGCATACGGTAACTGTACCTGGTACGCGTACGAGCGTCGCGCTCAGATGGGCAAGCCAGTTGGTAGTTTCTGGGGTAACGCGAATACCTGGGGTATTTACGCTCGATCTGCAGGCTATCTTGTTGATAAGAACCCATCATACGGTGCAGTGCTTGTTGATACGGCTGGGTACTATGGTCACGTTGCAGTTGTCGAGAGTGTGAATCCTGAAACAGGTGATGTGACAATTAGCGAAATGAATAACTATGCATACGGTGGCTTTGGTATCGTTAACAAGCGAACGCTCACGGCTGGCCAAGCTGCAGCGTATAGCTACATTCACTAAATGATATACAGATGAGTAAAAGGCCTCCGCTAGAGAGGTCTTTTATTATAAGAAGCACGACCGCTCCCGCCATAGTACGATTCTTCCAGAATCGACACATAGCTTGCTGCCCCAACCGGCGCCACTTGCGCTGGCGTGATACAAAGGATCGCTGTACTGGACTAAATAATAAAAATATGCTATAATGAAATTATATGTTTGTCGATACCGCAACCATCACGATTACAGCAGGCAAAGGCGGCGATGGAGCGGTTAGTTTTCGGCACGAGATCTATGTTGATAAGGGCGGCCCAGATGGCGGCGATGGTGGCAAAGGCGGCGATGTTATTTTTGAGGCAACGAGTAATCTGAATACCTTGATTGATTTTCGATTCAAACCAGAGCTCAAGGCAAAACCGGGGCAGAATGGGAGTAAGGCAAACCGCCGAGGAAAATCGGGTGATTCTCTGATAGTGAAAGTGCCTGTGGGGACGATAATTCGCCGAGACGGTGTGGTGGTGGCTGACCTGACCGAGCACGGTGCGCAGGCAGTGGTTGCGCGTGGTGGTGACGGTGGATTTGGTAACGCACACTTTAAATCGTCGGTTCGTCAGACGCCGCGTATTGCGGAACTGGGTGAGCCCGGTGAAGCATTTGAAGCAGAGCTTGAGTTGAAGCTCTTGGCTGATGTTGGTTTGGTCGGGTTTCCAAATGCAGGCAAGTCAACTTTTTTGAGCGTCGTGAGTAATGCGCGTCCTGAAATTGCCGACTATGCCTTTACGACGCTGACACCAAACTTAGGTGTGGCGACGATTGATGAGACTGATCTACTGATTGCGGATATCCCTGGGCTGATCGAAGGTGCCAGCGAGGGTAAGGGCTTGGGTGACGCATTCTTGCGTCATGTTGAGCGTACTTCGGTGTTGCTCCATCTGATAGATGCCTACAGTAATGATATCGCAGCTGATTATCAGACGATTCGTCAAGAACTGGCGCAGTATTCCGATGAGCTGCCGGGCCGGCCTGAAGTTATTGCACTTACCAAAACCGAAGGTCTCGACGATGATATTATCGCTATGCAGCGCGAAGCGGTTCAAGCAGTTGCGGGCGATACACCAGTATTTGCCATTTCGTCGGCAGCGCATCAGGGGGTTAAGGAGGTGCTGCGTGCACTTCGTGACCGTGTTGATGATATGAAAGCACAAGGGGTAGAGCTTGATACTGAGGGTGAAATAGATTTGCCTGTGATTACGCTGAGCAGCGCCCGCGCGTCTGAGCAGTGGAATGTCACCAGGGACGATGAATCGGGCGTCTATATTATCTCTGGCGAGAAGATCGAGAAATTCGCTCGTCGGACCAACTTTGATGGCTACGAAAACGTCAACCGTTTGCGCGATATTATGAAAAAGATGGGCATTAGCCACGAATTGATCCGCCAGGGCGCGGTCGGCGAGAGTGTGATCCGCATTGGCGGGGCTGAATTTACGCTGCTTGAGCAATAGCTCATATTTACTTTTTGTATAAAAATGGTAAAAGTATTGACACAGTATCATATTTAATGATATGATCGAAAAGTTGCGCAAGTCGAGGCTCATCCTCCTCGCGACAAAAGAACATTGATAATATGACACGTAAGAGTGATGTAGCGATCGATGTGCTTGGCTTTATGCCTCCTATGGGAGGTGGAAAGCCAAGCACATTCCGTGTTGGGCAAGTAACGAAAGGTACTGCAATGAGCCGTAACCAGAAGCGTCCCCGCCCCACCTCCATCGCCACGTCGCGCGGCCTCTCCGCCACGGACTTCTTCACCACGACCTCGGACAACGGCAGCTCCTCGAGCTCCTCGTGCGGGTCGAGTTCCAGCTCCAGCTCCAGCTCCAGCGACAGCTCATCGAGCTGTGGCGGTGGCGGCGACTAGCGCCCGCCTGGTGTGAAACGTTCAGTCTTCTGACAAGCACTTCACACCATAACAATGGCGGGGTGAGTACCGCGCTCACCCCGCCATTGGCCTCTTATGTGACTATTTTCTCGTTTGGCCCTTACTGTATTTCAGAAGGGCTCTTTTATTTATAGATATTTGCCAAATAGTAAAAAAGTGATAAAAAGTATTGACATTATATATAAACTCTGCTATAATGTTGAACATAACCTAAGGTTGAGGTTTGTGACCTCCCTTGGTGTACGTTGATAGTTTGCTATACGATACAAGTACGATTACTTCAGCTTTTTGCCCGTCAGGTTTGATTGGCGAGAAGCTGGAGTAATCACACGAACAGTGATTCCAGCTTCATGATGCGTATACCTTACGCCTCATGCTTCCATGTAACTACGCGACTTGCGTTTGAGATGAAAGGAAGGTGATTTCGTGCATCCCGCACGAGCTTCGCCCTAGTACAGCCCTAAGAGGTGGCCCGCCATGTGCGGGTCACCCAAGGGGGTGGCTATCCCTAAAAATAGATGAAAAATCGGCAAAGCATGGCAAAGAGGAGCAATGAAATGAAGTCCGTGTAGCCCCGTAGGGGCCGCGGTGGATCCGTAAGGACCGCGAATCGGGTGGAGCAGCCGTACTGTTACCTTCTGCCTTATGGTGGAAATTCATCGGCGACGTGAGAGGAATCACGATGTCCTACTGTATGTAGCCCCTAGGGGCTCTTTCGCCGGCGTGTGGCCGTAAAACACACCCCTCGCTAATGGGTTTTCGGTGATCATAGCCGCCACAGGCTAACACACCGACGGTGTACACCCCCACGAGGTTCGGCGGGGCGCGACGTGCGCTCCGCCACCAAACTTGTAGTTCTGGTCGAGCCTTCATAGGTTCCCAAAATGCTGCCAGTGGGCGGCAAGAGTGAGCGATTCCTGGATAGGGAATCAGTAGCTTTGAGACTTTTTAGGCTCAGCTCAGTTCTCCTCTTGCCCCCTGGCATGACACGTATACTACTATTTATACGGCCTGCTCCTTTGGAGCAGGTTTTTAAATTTTCCTGTATGATAAATATATGGCTCAGACCTTTTTCTTTTATGACCTTGAAACCAGCGGCCTCAGTGCGCGCGATGATCGGATCATGCAGTTTGCTGGCATGCGGACTGATATGGACTTGAATCCAATCGGTGAGCCGTACAATGTACTGGTTGCGCTGAATGATGACACGCTGCCGAGCCCACAGGCACTCCTGGTAACAGGCATTACACCGCAGCAGACGGTGGCCGATGGCTATACCGAGGCGCAGTTTGCTAAGATTTTGAACGACGAGATTTTTACCGAAGATACAATTGCGGTTGGGTTTAACAATATCCGATTTGATGATGAATTTGTGCGTCATTTGTTTTGGCGAAATTTCTATGACCCGTATGCATGGTGCTGGCGTGACGGTCGGTCGCGCTGGGATTTGCTGGACGTCGTGCGGATGACGCGGGCGCTCCGTCCTGAAGGCATTGTGTGGCCAGTTGTGGATGGCAAAGCAACGAATCGGTTGGAGCTTTTGACTAAAGAGAATGGGATCGATCATGTTAAAGCGCACGATGCCCTTAGTGATGTTGAGGCGCTGATTGCCGTCACCAAACTGATCAAGGAGAAACAGCCGCAACTGTACGACTATTTGCTGAAAATGCGCGATAAAAAGGCTGTGCAGGCACTCGTGAATCTTGATGACAAGAAGCCATTTGTCTATACAAGTGGCCGCTATGATGCTGAGTATCAGAAAACGACGGTCGCATTTCCACTGACGGCCGGGCGCAATGGCGGTGCGGTAGTGTACGATCTGCGCTATGATCCAACGCCATTTGTGGATTTGGATGAAAAAGCACTGGCGGCGAAGCTCTTCGCGAGCTGGGAAGAGCGCCAAGCGGATGATTTTGTCAAATTGCCGGTCAAAGAGCTGCAGTATAATCGTGCGCCAGCGGTTGCGCCACTTGGTGTGTTAGAACAAGAGGATGGCTGGTCAAAGATACAGATTGATAAAGAGACAATCCAAAAACATCAAACAATACTTTTGAAAGCGCCGCATTTTGCTGAGAATCTTCGAGCAGTCTATGAGTCGAGACCGGCATTTAAAAAGTCGAGTGATGTCGAAGCGCAACTGTACGATGGATTTCTGGAGTCCCGAGATGCAGTACGGTGTGAGGCGGTGCGGAATGCGGATGAGCGGCAGCTGGCCGATTTTCATCCGGAATTTGCCGATACGCGGCTACCTGAGCTGTTGATGCACTATAAAGCACGCAATTACCCGAAGACATTATCAGCGAGCGAGGCTACTGCATGGGAGACATGGCGAACAGCGCATATTCAGAAGAGCTTACCTGGGTTCATGAAGGCGATGCAGGTGAGTTCTGCTAAGGCTGATGAGAACGGCCAGTATGTATTGCAGGAGTTGCTTTTGTGGCTCGAGAGTATTGCGCCAAGCGATATGAGCGATCAGGACGCAGCGCCGGAATTTTAGTGGGCGGGTACGCGGGTGCTGTCCTGACCAGTGCCACTCGCGCAGGCGCGGCAAAGAAGAGCTGCGAGGGCTGACACCCTCTTCTCGATAGACCGTTACATGCCAACAAAAAATAGGCAGCAAGGCCTATTTTTTGTTGGGTTGCTCTTCGCTTTTAGTCTATCTCGCAGAGGGAATCAGCTCTCGCGACGGAGCTCGGTATTCAAAAGTTAAATACGGCCGTAACGGCGCTTTGGCATGCTGCCTTGACGAGTCAGGTAACGTTTGGTGAGGATGTGAACTTCGTAGAAGTGTTTGACGTGGTGTGAGACGAAGCGCGCCATCAGAACCCAGCCGATGGAAAAGAAGCCAACAAGCATAATACCTGGTGAGACCTGGAATGATGTGCCGGGGATGGAGCCCGAGAGGAGAAAGATGACGAGTGCGTCAAGCACGCCTGACGCCACAAGGATTGTTCCAAGAAAGAAGATAGCGGCGGTAGTGACGATGGCTTTTGACACGAGGTGGACTCCGTTGGCTTATATATTGTATGAACTAATATAGCAATATGGTCAACAGTATGCAATTATAAGCGTTTTGAATAATACAGTAAATTTTACTACATGTGTGCATCTAGAATAACGAAGATGTGCATCTGGAAAGAAGTATATGTTTGATGGTATAATAGCCTAGATATGCCTGAGGTAATTAGAGTAACTGGTGCGCGTGAGCACAATCTGAAGAATGTTAATGTGGAAATCCCGCGAGATAAGCTCGTTGTCATTACAGGCTTGAGCGGATCGGGAAAATCATCCTTAGCGTTCGATACGATCTACGCCGAGGGCCAGCGACGCTACGTCGAGAGTCTTTCGAGCTATGCTCGTCAATTTTTAGGAACGATGGATAAGCCGGATGTGGATCAGATTGAAGGATTGAGTCCAGCTATTAGTATTGACCAAAAATCAACCAGCCGTAATCCGCGATCAACGGTAGCAACAGTGACTGAAATCTATGACTATATGCGTCTTTTATTCGCACGTATTGGTGTGCCACATTGTCCCATAGATGGCACGGCGGTGCAGCGCCGCACTCCGCAAGATATTATTGATGCGATTTTGGGGTACGAATCAGGGAAGCGTCTCATGCTCCTCGCGCCTATCGTTAAAGATAAGAAGGGTGAATTTGCTCATATTCCTGAACAGTATACCCGCCTTGGATTTGCACGCGCACGTGTTGACGGCGTGGTGTATGCGCTGGATGAATTTCCAGAGCTGCAAAAGAGCTACAAGCACTCAATCGAAATCGTGGTCGACCGTATTGTGATGAGCACCGATATGAATGCACGCGTAGCACAATCGGTTGAGCAGGCGCTTGATCTCGGTGGTGGTGTCGTAGAAGTATTGGACGTTGAGACTGAAGCAACCGCTGTCTACTCGCAGCGTTATGCCTGTATTAATCATCCGAATGAAGAAATTCCTGAGCTCGAGCCGCGTCTATTCAGCTTTAACGCGCCACAAGGCGCATGCCCGGTCTGTACCGGTCTTGGCAGTCGACTTGAGGTCGATCCTGATTTGGTTTTTAATCCAAATCTGACCATCGCTGAAGGATCTATTCGCCCGTATAATCGCGTGAACAGTGATGCATGGTACATGAAGCGCCTGAGTGTTGTCGCTGAGGCACACGGCTTTAGTACGCAAGTACCCGTAAAGGATTTAAGCGAAGAGGCACGTCAAAAAGTGCTTTATGGCACGGGTAACCAGCAGTATACAGTGCAGTTGGGGAGTGGTCGCACCTATGACTCGACCTACGAAGGTGTGATTCCAAACTTAGAGCGCCGCCACAAAGAGACTGACAGCGAATTTATGCGAAAAGACATCGAGCGCTTCATGCGCGAGCGTAAATGTCATGCGTGTAACGGCGCGCGTCTCAAGCCAGTTGTGCTGGCGGTGACCGTGCATGGTATGAATATTATGGATATTTGTAGTTTAGGTGTGGATGATGCTTTGGATATCTTCCGTCATCAGTTAAAGCTCGACGAGAATGAGCTCTTTATTGCCAGCCAGATTTTGAAAGAGATTACCTCTCGATTAGAGTTTATGAGCAATGTCGGATTGAACTACCTGGAACTGGCTCGTGCTGCGAACACATTGAGCGGTGGTGAAGCGCAGCGTATTCGTTTGGCGACACAAATTGGGTCGGGGTTACAGGGAGTGCTCTACGTGCTCGATGAGCCCTCAATTGGTTTGCATCAGCGTGATAATGACCGCCTGATCGCGACGCTCAAACACCTGCGTGATCTTGGTAATACAGTGCTCGTGGTCGAGCATGACGAAGATACTATCCGTGAAGCAGACTATCTGTTGGATATTGGGCCTGGTGCTGGTGTAGCGGGCGGTCAGGTTGTCGCGGCTGGGACGCCGAGTGAAGTGGCCGATGATCCCAACAGCATTACCGGACGATTTTTGGCAGGGACGGAAAAGATTGATGTGCCTAAAAAACGCCGCCAGATCGAAAAAGACCGTGTGCTCGTCGTACGGGGTGCACGAGAAAATAATCTTAAGAATATTGATGTAACTATCCCACTTGGTTTAATGACGGTGGTGAGCGGTGTGAGCGGGAGCGGCAAATCGACGCTCGTTAATGATATTCTCGCGAAGGAATTATCGGCGCGCTTGCATCGTAGTCAGGAAGTGCCGGGGACGCACGATACGATTGAAGGTATCAAGCAGCTCGATAAAGCGATTGTGATTGACCAGTCAGCGATTGGTCGTACGCCGCGATCAAATCCGGCGACATACACTGGAGTGTTTACGGCAATTCGCGAGCTGTTTGCGAGTACGCCTGAAGCGAATATCCGCGGCTATAAAGCAGGGCGATTTAGCTTTAATGTGAAGGGCGGCCGCTGTGAGAACTGCCAGGGTGACGGGGTGATTAAGATTGAAATGCACTTTTTACCTGATGTGTATGTGACGTGTGACGTCTGTCATGGCAAGCGCTACAACCGTGAGGCGCTCGAGATTAAGTACAAAGACAAGACGATTAGCGATGTCTTGCAAATGACCGTTGAGCAAGCGGCGGAATTTTTTGCAAATATTCCAGCGATTGAACGTAAGCTCACGACGCTGGTCGAAGTGGGCTTGGGCTATATACGGCTCGGTCAACCGGCAACGACGTTTAGCGGTGGTGAAGCGCAGCGCATTAAGCTGGCGAGCGAGCTGAGCCGTCGGAGCACCGGTAAGACGATGTATATTCTCGACGAGCCAACAACTGGTTTGCACAGTGCCGACGTTAAACGCCTGATGGGAATTTTGCAAAAGCTGGTCGAAGGCGGCAATAGCATGGTGATTATTGAGCATAATTTGGACGTCATTAAAACGGCCGACCATATTATTGATATGGGCCCCGAAGGCGGCCACGGAGGTGGAACGGTGATTGCCGAGGGTACACCAGAAAAGATTGCAGGGGTGGCTGCATCATTTACAGGTAAATATCTGAAGCCACTCCTTGGCAGTAAATAATGCGCCGTCTCTTTTTGGCGCAATATGTGCGGAGTTTCCGGACGGTGGGTGCGGTGACGCCAAGTTCGCGGTTTTTGGCACGCAAGATGGTGGCGGCTGCTGGCGTCGCGTCGGCTCAGGTTATTGTTGAATATGGGCCAGGCACGGGCGTGTTTACGCGTGAAATTATTGCCAAAAAGCATGCCTCGGCACGATTGATCGTTATTGAATCGAACCGGGCATTTTATGAAGAGCTTGTCCGATTGTATGAGAGCAATGCGTCGGTTACGATCGTGCATGATTCAGCTGAGTGTATTGAAACGATTCTCACCAGTCAAGGCATTAATCAGCCGGTCGATTGCATCGTGTCGGGACTACCTTTTGCGGCGCTTCCTGCTGCTGTATCGACACGTATTCTTGAGGCAACGACTCGCGTATTGCGGCCGAGTGGAGCGTTTGTGACGTTTCAATACACACTCTTAAAAAAGAACTATTTTCATGGCTTTTTTGATCATTTGGTGATGACCCGTGAGTATCGAAATATCCCACCTGCCTATATTTTACGCTGTTGGAATGACAAAAAGTAAGGTTACTTTTTAAGCTTGAGGTGTCGAAGGAGTTTTTTGCGCACGTCAGCATTGGCTAGAGAGTGGATGAATGGCCCGAGCAGCGAGAGGATGATAATGAGGGCAATGATTGGCAAGATAAGCATATCGACATTAATGCCGTGTGATTCAAGCCAATGGCCTGCGTAAAAGCCGAGTAGGGTAACGCTAATCGCCCAGAGCGCAGCGCCGATTGCATTATAAAACATCAGTGTTTTGTATGGCATATTGGCAACACCAGCGATAATTGGCACGAATGAACGTACTGCCGGGACAAAACGACCGAAGATAATAGCTTTGCCACCATGCTTCTTGTAGAAATTTTGAGCTTTATCAACATAATCCTGGCGAAAGAGTACCTTGCGCTCGCCATTCACGTAACGTTTACCAAGACCTCGCCCCATCCAATATCCGAGTGTTACACCAGCAAAGTTACTGAGGAAGATGAGGATGATGGCCAAGGTGACGGAAAAATGACCTTTGGCCGCCAGGAGACCGGCCGTAAAGAGGAGTGTATCACCAGGCAGGAAAAAGCCAAACGGAAATGCGCTTTCAATAAAAATAGTAGCGACAATGCCGCCAAGTCCAAGTGAGACGATAATATCGTTGATTTGATGCATACTGAACCCATTGTAGCATGCATGGTATAATAAGAGGTACTAGTACGACAGAAGAAAGGGGTCTTTATGGCGAAAATCACACTGCAACTAGATACGCGAACAGTTGAAGGTAAGAAGGTTGCGCGTCTACGCGGCGACGGATTGGTACCGAGCGTTGTATACGGAGCATCAATTGATACAAAGGTGACACAATCACCAATCGTTGACACTGCCAAGGTGGTACACGCGGCAGGAAAGCACACGCCGGTAACACTTTCGATTGACGGAAAGTCGACACTTGCGATTATCAAGTCGGTCGATGTGCATCCGGTACGTCGGTCGCTGCGACATATCGCGTTTCACGCTATCAAGCAAAATGAAGTGATTACAGCTGAGGTGCCTATTCACTTGATTGGCGTGGGTGAAAGCGAGGCTGAGAAAGCAGGACTGGTCGTCTTGCAAGCATTGGAGCACGTAGAAGTGAAGGCTAAGCCGGCCGATCTGCCTGAGGCATTGGAGCTCTCGATCTCCTCGCTTGCTACCGAAGATGATAAGTTGACACTTGCAGATATTACACTACCAAAGAACGTTGAGTTCGCTGATCATGAACTAGATCTCGATGGTGTGGTTGCGAACGTGTATGAACCAAGTGCGTTGCAGGCTGCTAACGAGGCTGCTGGTGGTGACGCCGAAGATGAAAGTGCAGTAACGGCTGAAAACGGTGGGGATACACCACAAGACTCC
>JASLDG010000038.1 GCA_030146045.1 Candidatus Saccharimonadales bacterium
GTCTTATGATCTAGCTTTTTATCTTGCTTTGCGTTGTGTGGTGCGAACCCCGAATTTTCTTTAGAAAATTCGATAGGGTTCGGTATAGTGAATGTAGCAAAAGAAAGCACTGTAGGTATTTTCTTTTGCAAGTGAGCGGAAGAGCGAAGCGATATCCCTCATCCCCAAGACATACTAAAGCCTTAAATTACACTATTCCAGGGATCGTCCCCGGAAACCAGATAAGCAATATTAGGAGTTCGGGTGTCCGTATTCTATTCATGGTACGATAAAATACATGAGAGAAATAGAAATAAAAGTGCAAGTACACGACTTGGATAGTGTAATCCGTTGCCTCGAGCGAGCAAATGTCTCTGTATCCGAGCCAAAAGAGCAGCACGATGTGGTCTATTGTCTTCCTGAAGACGCAGGCAAAGAAAACGATCCATCGGTCAACTGGTTCGTATTCGTACGGAGAATGAAACGAAGGTATATCTGACGCTCAAGCGATCGGTCGAAGGGAGTCTGGACAGTATCGAGCGTGAGACGACGGTTACTGACGGGCATGAGGTTGCCATGATGCTTGGCTATATGGGTTATGTTGTGTTCAGCGACCTGACGAAAGTTCGTCGGACAGGGCATGTAAATGCATCGATTGAGATTTGCTTGGATGAAGTGCTGCCGCTTGGGTACTTTGTTGAACTTGAGAAATTATGCGAAGATGATGTAGACGGAAAAGCGGTTGAAGTGGAACTTTATGCGATGCTCGATGAGCTTGGTATTCAGTATAAGCAGCGCATTACACACGGGTATGATGAGCTTATGAATCAGTATTATGGGCAAAAGACGAGCGCATTATCAGACTTGCAAAAATAACGATAATATGCTAAAATGAACTTAATTCACTGACGTGAAGTACCTTTACTATAAGTAGTTGTTCCAGTTAGGACGCGAGACATCAAGATGTATTGATGTATGGTATCCTAGCTGGAAATACTGGCCAGGGAGAGAGGCGAGGCATGACGCTGAAAGGTCACATGAGGTACATAGTACTGCTTGTGGGCGCGCTGCTGTCGATGTCTGGCGCGACCCTGCCAGTATCATCGATCAACACTCGAGCGGCGTTGACTCCGGAAGGAGAGGGTTACATCGTTGCGACAACAGATGCGCAGTTGACAGTCCGCAATACTGGGTCGGGGGGAAATAACCGGGAGATTTACTGGGATGACCACGCTCCTGATTCGCCCAATGCCGTACAGTGTGCGACATGGACGTCGGGTAGTGATGTGGCGCAGCATGGTTTTGCATTCCGGATTGCTCGTCAGTCGGGTGGATACAATGCCATTGTGTTTGCGCGCAATATCTGGCTCCGTCAGTACTGGGTGTTCGCACCGAAACTGTTCCACACGGGGAGTGACTATGCGTACGAGCGGGTGAGTTCGCCTGACGTCGCCTATCTTCCGCAGTGGGATAGTCCGGTTGGTATTGATCTGTCTGCATATCTTGGCCGTGGAGAGGTGGCAACGTATCCGCTGCGAGTATGCGCTTCGCTTGATACTCACGATGTGCTGCGCTTTGCAGTGGCCAAGACAGGTGACAGTATGCCGCCGCTTGATCATCCGGGTATACAGGGCGGGAGTTGGCAGCTCGATATTGCTGCGTCTTGCCATGCCGGCGAAGGTCGAACAGGCAAGAACGGTGGTGTCTTTGTTGGGCATATCCCGGTAGGGACGACATTAGGCATCGAGCATCTGACGCTGAATGGTCGCCCTGCTGTGATAGGACTGTGACCGGTGCGGCGAGAGGATGCCTTGAAGGTATTCTCTCGCCGCATCTAGGTGCAACTACTTATAGATTTTCGATTTTTTCACGACCCGTTTCTCGGGTCGTTTTTCAGTGTCTTATATGGCATGTGCACACTTGTGCTAACGGTGACTAGGGTTTGATACGACAAACTTATAATAACTTTACGAGGCTAAGGGGTACGAGCCCTTAGTTGCACGACGTGACATTCATGGCTATACTCGGTATAAAATATGCCGAAAAAACGTTACGAATCGTCTTTTGACTTTGTTCCTATGTCGCCGGTCCCTGCCGATGCCTATATGTCGGGAGAGCTTCGAGCGGCACAAATGCGCGCTCCGCGGAGCTCTGAGACCGTACTTAAAACGTTGGGTGCCGTTATACTCGCTGGCAGCTGTATGCTTGGGTCGGCGGTCATACGTGATGTGCAGCAAGGTATCGTCCAAGGTCAAGAGCTTCTCGAGGGCGCTCATTCGAAAAGTCACACTGTCTATCGTTTGCAAGAGCATGAGCCGGGCGAACGGGTCGTGGGGACGTTTGTATTTACCGGTCTAGGCACGAGGAATCCTGAAAAAACAGCTGACACGCTGCAGGCATACCGCGACATTGGGTCGGTCTATGGCATTGAGTATAGCGATCGTGATATTTCGATTAAAGAGCTCGCACATACGGTCATGGAGCAGGCTCGTGCTGATGATGTTGAGGAGCTTGTGATCGACGGATATAGTGCGGGTGGTCTTATTGGTGCATCGGTAGCGGCCTATATTCACACACATGAAAAGGATGTCACCGTTGCAGCCGTACTGATGAATAGCTCGCCGTTTGGTGAAGCTGGATTGACCGAACGAAGTCGATCGGCGGCATATAGGATGACAGTAATTACCAGTCTGTATCCAGATAGTGTGTATTATGAACGTGGTCGGATTGCGACAGAGGTTATTGCTCGAAGTGATCGCTACATGAGAGAGACGCCAACGAGTATTCCGGATGGTATCGTGGCGCATAATAGCTATGCGTTAGGCGGCACACTCTATACAATTGATTACACGGCACTAGGGAATGAGATTCGATCGGTGCATGAAAAGATGCAAGATCCGGATGTCGCAAGCGCGAGCTTGATTCAGTCACAATTTGCCGTGATTCGCGATAATCGTATCAATGAAAGTTTGGCACAGCTTGGTAAGCGCTCGCCACTGCATCCAGATACATCTGAACCGGTCGTCATTTTTACTCGTTCAGCTAACGCGCATGATGATACGGTCGTTGATGTCGACGCGAGCGAACAGATTTTTGTACGTAATGCGCAGGAGCATAATGTACAGTATCTTGTGTCACGTGAGCCGGTCGGGCATGCGAATCCTGTCGAACGACCCACTGAGTATAACGCGGCGATTCGTCGAAATCTCTTGCCATATATTGCACTTCGCCAAGCAGCGTATCGATATGAGGCTTCGGGTGGTATTGAGCTGGCGGCGCACGGTCAACCGACTCGCTAGTGTTTTATCTTGAGCTACAGTATACTGAACATATATGTACGAACTCTTGATTCGGATTATCGCAGACGGACTCGTGATCCCGATTGTATTAGTAGGGATCTATGCATTGATCGTTTATGTCAAGCCGTCGCATCGATACGCGGCATATTGTCGGATTTTAATGGCAGGGCTGACAAGTTTTCTATTGGCGAAACTGATTGCTTCAGTTTATCAGCCAGCGACAGAGCGACCGTTTGAGGCGATGCAGGTTGCGGCAGGTGCACTCTATCTCAATAATCCTGGGTTTCCATCGGATCATGCGTTGTTTACCGCAGCTATCACCGGTGCCGTATGGTTCGAAACGCGTGCGACCAAGCTTGCGATTATGGTAACAATTATGACAGCCCTTGTATGTGTAGGCCGCGTCTTAGCACATGTCCATACGCCACTTGATGTGATGGGCGGGGTTGTGATCGCGCTCCTGGGAATGGTATGGTACTTGACGGCTCGCCCTGCTCGTAAGAGTACGGAATAAGGTAGGATTCCAAGTTGTTTGTGTAGAAGCTCGCAGAGTCTGCATGAGCATGCTTCTATACTTGCATTATTTGTTACAATAGTGTAAAATAGTGCTAAACAGGAGAATATATATGCAAGAAGCAGTATCTGCAGAGGTGAAAAAGCAATTTATCGATATGCGGCCGAACACGTTCGTACAGGTTATGCTGCTTGGTGTTGGTATTGGCTTGGGGATGTGGCTCTTGGCGCTTGGTATTGATCATTTAATTACTCGCGCACTTCTGTGTGGCTCTGCTTCGACCGCATGTGGCGGCTCGACGGCAGTGGCTGGCAACGTTTCGCTCGTACTGGCCTCGATCGCCGGACTTCTTGGTCTCATTCGTCTGGGCGTGTATCGGCCGCTCCTGGTGGTGATCGCTGCGGTTTTGATACTCTGGGGATTCGCGAACGTAACGTTTGGTATGATGTGGTATGAGTCGCTTGCTTGGACGATGCTTCTTACGGCGATAACGTACGCGGCACTTACATGGCTTGTACGCCCACGACTCTTTATATGGGCAATTATCTTTGTGATTGCTGTTGTAGCTGCGGCGCGTATTGTTCCGATGCTCGGATAGTCTTTCTCAGTGACAATGATACAATAAGCATATGGATTATATGCTTATTTTTGTGGTATTTGGAATTGTTGTAGTGGCGCTTCTTGTCACGGTTGTGCTGCTTGCACGCCGTGCAAGTGGGGTGCAGGGGGGCGGCACAACTGATTTTATCAAACAGGATATTGCCGAATTGTCACGGACGGTTGCGCACTTGAACGAGCATATAGGCGAGCGGTTTGATCGTAACGCGACGACTATGCAGATGTCAATGCAAAAGCAGCTGAGTGAAAGTGCTAAAATTGTGAGTGATGTCACCAGACGACTGTCACAATTAGATGAGACGAATCGTCGAGTCATTAATGTTGCCGACGAGCTCAAGACACTACAGAATGTCTTGCAGAATCCTAAACAGCGCGGTGTATTTGGCGAGTATTACCTACAGAGTGTGCTCGAGAATATTTTGCCACCTGGACAATTTCAAATGCAGTATAAGTTTAAAGACGGTGAGATTGTTGATGCGGTTATATTCCTTGAAAAAGGACAGATTTTATCGATCGATAGTAAATTTAGCCTAGAGAACTATAATCGGATGGTGGCCGAAAAGACTAAGGCTGAGCGCGAAAAATGGCTCGCGAAAGTGCGTATGGATCTCAAGGGGCGGATTGACGAGACGAGTAAATATATTCGGCCTGGTGAGAAAACCATGGACTTTGCATTTATGTTTATCCCCAGCGAATCGCTCTATTATGATTTGTTGATAGGGGATGTTGGTACGGGCGCGGGTGCACGCGATTTGATCGAGTATGCGTTTCGAGATAAACGGGTGATTATCGTGAGCCCGACTAGTTTTATGGCATATTTACAGACGGTGCTACAGGGACTTCGCAGCCTGCAAATCGAAACGCAGGCCAAAGAGATCCAGCAGCGTGTTGGCCAACTTGGTCGGCATATTGCAACGTATGAAATGTTTATGCAGAAGCTCGGTAACAGCCTGGGTACAACGGTGAATCACTATAATAACGCTCATAAAGAGCTCAAGAAAATTGATAAAGACATTGTTAAGATTACGAGCAGCGAGCCAGTTGTCGAGCCGCTACTCGTCGATTCACCTCAAAAAGACGAGTAGAATATGCTTAATATAAAATACCTCGCCAGCGGATAAGGGCGAGGTATTTTTTTGTGTAGGTAACTAAGCTTCTTTTTTGCTATTCGCGGTCAATACATCACGCAAACCAAATCCGATGACGCCACCAACGAGCGGTGCAATCATGTAGGCTGCAAAGGTCAGCATGTTAAAGTTGCCCCAGTCAACAGCCTGAAGTGCAACAGCAGCAGCAGGGTTGAAGACGCTATTTGCCAGAACGTAACCACCGGTAATGATACCGAAGACGCCAGCGACAAGCAGGCTAAGACCGACAGTGAAGGCACTTGTCAGGCGACCCTGATTGCCACGGACGATCGCTGCAACACCAAAGGTGAAGATAGCGGCAGCGATGAGCTCAATAAAGAACACTGCCCACTGGTTTTTATCGGTAAGTGTTGCAACCTTGAAGAGCTGTGGTGCTGACTGACCAAGCATCGCGCTTGATTCAGTTGCTTGCTGTGGTGCTGCTTCGAGGAACATTTTGAGTGTTGTGAAGGCCAGACCGGCACCAAGTACTTGCGCGACAACGTATGTCAATGCACGAACTGAGTTGATCTTGCGGGTAACCCATGCACCAACGGTGATTGCAGGGTTGAGATGTGCACCTGAAATCATACCGACCATCAGAACGATGCCGGCGATCGCGAATGCGACATAAAATGGATTGCCTTGTAGTCCCATGATCGCGATGGTAAGCAAGAATGTACCGATGAATTCGGCCACAAGTGCAGCAACCAAGAGATTGTCAGGACGACGGCGAACACGAGCAGCTGGCTTTGGTGCACTTGCGTCGGTTGCTTTTACGGTTGTTACTTTAGTGGTTGTTGTCGATGGCTTGGCAGCAGTTGACTTGACCTTAGTCGTCGTCTTCTTTGCGGTCGCGCCGGCTTTTTTGGTAGCCATTGGTAAATCCCTCCTTAATGAATTTATACCGCTTAGTATAGCATAGATACTCTAAGCACAATAGGTAAGCGTTTAGCGCGTGCTATACTAGAGGTACTATGGGAATGTATATACGGCAAGATGACAAACGTACTGAACTACAAGAGCGTATTGCGGCGGGATTGCAAGATAAAGCAAAGCGCAAAGCGAAGATTGATGATGATACCCCAGACGGCGTTGATGATTCGGCCTATATTGAGGGAACGAAACAGACGACAAGCCTGGCATGGGTATGGGTGTTGATCGTCGTGGCGATTATTGCTGCGGCCGTCTACTTTATGATTCAGACGAGCCTCTAATTTGTAGCTGCCTATTCG
>JASLDG010000053.1 GCA_030146045.1 Candidatus Saccharimonadales bacterium
GATCGGGTGCGATGTCCACCCCATAAATTCATTGTGGTTAAATTCCGAATACTGATTCCAAAATGCCATATTCTTAGCTGTTTCATTCCAGCTAATCTTCCACTTATACGCGACCGAACCCGTTTTCATGCCGCTATATACCACGGGAGTTTTGCCAACCGCCAGCAGCGCCAACTGTTTCGCTTCGTTCTGTGCCGTCGTTACTTCCGGCAACCATTCCCGGCTTTCTTCCTCAAGCCATTTGGCAGCAGACGACACTTCTTCGATCGCCCCAGCAGGTACCACGCCAAAATTCACCAAGAGAACGACCAATGCTCGCAGATGTGCAAACATTGCCATGCGTGGTTGCACTCCTGTCGGGAGCATGACGTGTGCAATCGATTGGTGCCCGGCCACCTCGACCAGCTTACCGCCACTGGCAATCACCCCCACCTGTGCAAATCTATCGCGTGCCTGCTGTAAACAGCTGAGTGTTTCTTCGGTATTACCAGAATAACTACTGGCGATTACCAATGTATGGTCATTCACATACCCCGGGAGGTTGTAGTCGCGCACAATCTCAAACGGCACCGGCAAAAGCGCAGTCAACCAGTCTTTGAGCACTAGCCCGGCAAGCGCCGACCCGCCCATACCCGTCAGAACAATCCGTTCCAACGGCCGGCCATCGTGGATGTCATCAACAATCGTTACATCCGTCTCAAGCTGTTGCCATTCTTTGGCTGCTACTTTTAATGCCCCATGCGGGTCTTTTTGCGCTATTACTGAAAGATCGTCAAGCATACTTCCCTCCCTTTAGTCGCGCCATATTTCACCGGGCACGAGTCTTGTACTCATATCTCTTTCTATGATACACTTTTTAGTAACAAAGCATAAGTATATTTTTGTAAGAGGTGGGATATGACAACAGATACGACAGATGATCAAGAATTGGCGCGTGCGCTCGCTGGCATGAATAGCGAACTGGCTCAAACAGCTGAACCGGCTGCCGGTCTTGCGTTCGAAGAAACTCCGGCTGCAGCACCAGAGGTGTCACCTGTCGCTCCTGTTGCAGCTCCAGTTGCGCCCCCCGCTCCTGTTACTCCTGATCCAGTCGCACCTGTAGTCGACGAACCAGCGCCAACCGCTGACTTCGCGGCAGCACCTGCGCCTACGGCCAATAACGGCGATCTTGATAGTATCAAAAAGGACGCACTTGATGCGCTCCGCCCTCTCGTTGACAAACTGACCGTCCCAGCTGACGAAAAGTTTGACACCTACCTCCTCCTTCTTCGTTCAACCGACGACAAAACACTTATCGCTCCAGCGCACGCTGCAGCTAAGGAAATCCCTGACGAAGCTCGTCGTGCACAGGCCCTGCTTGATGTCATCAAAGAAATCGACTACCTCAACAACAAAGGCTAGTCGCCCTCTTTACATTCCCTGGCTCGACCAGAAAATAGCAAAACACCCCTCCTTACGAGGGGTGTTTTCGTTCAAGTGATAATCAGCGATTATTTCTTGGCTGATTGATCAGCTGGTGTTTCGATTTTTTCGGTAGGATGCGTAGTAACATCATCCTTCTTTAATGTCGTTGCGCCCTGCTGACCCTGGACTGATTCAAGCATATGCTGGAGGTCACGACGGCTACGAAGGTAGTAGACAACTCCGAAGGTAATGGCAGCGATGGCAACAAGACTCATGATAACCTCAGCAGGACCAGTCGTTGGCAAGCTTGCGGCAACACAGTTACCCTTGGCGTCAACAACTTCACCTTGCTTTGGTACACATCCACATCGTGCGTCACCGGCTGGAATCCCTGGCTTACATTCGTTCGCAGCACACTTTACGTCAACTTTTACGCTGGCAGAGTCTGATTTCGAACCGCCCGATGTAAGGATTGCGACAGTATTGGTGAGCGTACTTGTTCCACAGGTAAGATCTTTTTGTGGAGCGACGACAGCTGAGTAAGTAACTACCGCATTACCACCGGCAGCATAGTTGCCGATATTGATTCCTGAGGTAGCGACATTATCGCTGACACCCAATCCGCTTGGATTTGCCGTATTGTACAGTTTAGTGCTTCCGGCAACATAGAGCATACCTTTTGGCAGTACGTCTCGGATATTCACATCGTTCTGTGCAGTTGTTCCCGTATTGGTATAAATGACTTTGTAATCAACTTTTTCACCTGGCTGGGCGACATATGATTTCTGCCACTGTTTTTTACCTGTTGGCGATACTTGTTTTTGCACTGTAAAGTTAGGAGCATCAACACGGAACTTGTAAACCACAAACCCTGAGTATTCAGCACATCCAGGTAGTACACCGTTCAAGCTATCGTAACCAAGGAGCGCACCAGTACTAAAGACTGAGTCTGGCAACACCTGACCATTGACTGGACCGTTACTGGTAACGGTTGCTGAACCCGCTAGGTATTTGAGCGCAACATCGACATTTGAGGTAACGAATGCTTCATCCCATACTTCACGTGGATTCGCGTTGCTTGCTGAAATAATACTGCTTACCGTACCACGCTCGCCTGGTTTTACAACCGATGGCATCTTCGTGCGAAGTGTCACGTCTTTGGCGATACCAACGCCGCTTGCGTTCAAACTCGTTTTGGCGTTGTTATGGTAGTATGTCATCACTTCGTACTGCTTGCCTGGCTGGACCTGCATCTCATTGACGTAATCGCCAACACCAGCTTCACGGATTCGGACAAAGTTGCGTTCGTTGCCAACCTTTTTATTGTCGGTGATCGAGTTAAAGGTAATGTAGTCCGCACCTGTTTCGCCACTCGTGGTTGGGCGCTCAGGACCCCAAGCCATGACCTGTGAGCTGATACCGATACCAACAATGGCTGCTGATACTGCGACAACTGAGGCGAGGCGCATGTTTACGTTTTTGAATGTTTGTGTGAGTTTCATGATATATCCTTTCGCTATTTGTTATATGTTTTATACGTTATTTGGATCAATTGTACCGTTTGGAGTTGTACCGCCGTTGCCATCAGGTGCGTTGGCACCAGGCTCAACAGTGTTGCCGCCAGTGTTTGTTTCGGTGCTCGCACCTGGAACGGTGACACCAGTGCCAGTATCCTCTGTCGTCGTAGGAGTCGTCTCGGTCGTTGTCGTTGCATCTGGGCTACCCGTGCCATTACCCGCTGTATCAGGATGCTGTGTTGGTTCCGTCTCGCTCGTATCAGCCGTTACCCCAGACAAGTCAGGAGTGAGTGATGTGTCTTTCTCTGGTTTCGACGGTGGAGTAACCGGAGTCTCAGGTGTCTCTGGAGTTGGCGGAGTGACTGGAGTAACAGGTGTAACAGGAGTTACGGGAGTCTCCGGCGTCCCTGGAGTTACAGGAGTCTCTCCACCTGTACCCTGTGGTGGTACGTAATTGTGCTGCACTGGCTGCGAGCTTTGCTCATATTGCTGTACTGGAGCGGGCGCTTCTTCTGGTAATATCTTTACCGGCTGACCACATGGAAGGCGAATACCTGTATCTTTGCTGAGCATAATGATTTTGTCATTAGGATCAGCTTTGGTTACTTCAGTATCCCAGTGTACCGTACCGTCAGCATCAATGTACGCAGATTGGTAGTGGCTTGGCATATCCTGCACATTATAGTGGGTTCGTACATATTCGGTGGTCAGATGAGCAAACTTGTCTTTCGTCTCACCATCAGCATGAAGGAATTCACCGACTCGTGCAGAGTACTGTTCCATCGTCTCGCCTTCACGAATGCGGTAGTCTTCTGGAATCTGAGCTAGCGCATCTTTGTTACCTGCTTCGACTTCTTGAATCTGATACATCTGCGCAGCTAGTTCGTTCGGGCTACGGTTATATTGGGTGGCAAGTTTGTTGATCGTCTCGTCTTTAGTCAATGAAACATCAATGTTGTTAAAGTCATTATTAACACGACCGTTCTCTAGCAGCCACTGTGCTTGATCGTGGCGAGAATTTGCGCCAAGTTCAAGGATTTCTTGTGGGTTCATACCAGTAAGGTTGTTGTGGATTTCGTTGCTTACAGTCTGAGGTCCTTCAGGATCAGAAACTGGCGCAGGAGTCGCACCGCGATCACCGCCACCGAAAGAAGGGAAATCCCATAGGTGACCTTTCGTAGCAAGAAAAGCGCCGCCAATTGCTACAACACCAACAGCAGTTTTCACTTTATTCCATCGAAGATACTTTTCATATTCTTCGTCGGTCATATTATCAATTTTTTCTTCCAGTGCCGCACGCTTTTCCGCTTTTCGACCATTCCACTTTGACAGCGCAAGCATCGAATTACCCCAAACGCCAGCCCCTTGTACAAGGCCTAGTTTATTCATGATGCGACCGCGCAAGCCAACAACAACTTCGCTTTCTTCTTCGTCTTCGTACTCAGCCTCTTCTTCCTGCTCTTCCGACGCGTGTTCAGCTTGGCTCTGCTCAGCAGCTGGTACCTCAGCTGGGGCTTCGTTAATAGTAAAGCCTTGTATATCCTTAATAAGTTGAGCGTAGCGCTCCTGCATTTCATCTTGGCTGATGTCAGTTGCAGCCACAATATTGCGTACCTCTTGCGCCGCAAGACGTGCCAACGCAGTTTTCTGACGATCGGTAAGATCGGCTGGTGCAAACTCATTTACAAAGTCGACCGCAATATCACCGGGCTCATTATATTCAGGAGCATTTGCTCGCTCGTGCTGATTTGGTGCGCCTTCTGCCGCTTGCGAGGCATCATCAAGGGGAGCCGGCACATTGCCGGTACGGGGTTCGGTGTTCATTGTGGTGGTTCCTATTTAGTGTTTGTTTTTGCTTTTGTTCTGTATTTAACTTAGCATAAGTGCGTTAAATTGTCAATATGTCAAGCGCAAAATACCCCCTGTCAATAGGATTTTTACTCTGTTAGAAAATGTAGTTTTTGCAACATAAGAAAATAAGCAAGAGAACAGCCCGCCGGTTTCCCGACGGGCGATAGGTAGTATATACCTAGCTCTTGTCGCTCTCCTCCAGCGCCATCTGCACCTTCATGCGGAACAGTGCCAGGGTATCGTTACGCTGCCGCAAATCTCCAGCCGACTGCTCCAGCCGATTATTCGTTTCGGTCAGCACCGCGTTTTCTTCCAGGAGGCCTGCATTTTCAGCCTCCAGTCGCGTCGTTTCACGACGAAGTTCGACAACTTCAGCCTCACAATCCTCCGCTCCGAGACGCAGCGTCCGTTCTGACACTTCCATGCCAACACCGCGCAAGGACTTCGCGTTTCCGCGCAGCCCGAGCGGCGACAAGAGGTTGAAAGCCTCGTTGACCTGCGCGTACGAAACGTCGAATTCCTTCGACAATTCAGCGTGCAGCTTCTCCACATACTGCTCGGCCTGTAGTCCGTTATGAATCCTTCCCTTCTCTCCAGCCTCACGCTTGAGTAGCTCGTGCAGTTGCACCAGCAACTCTGTGATATGCAGCGTTGGCTTGATCGACTGCAGCTCGGCAACCAGGGCTGTATCCGCGGCCTTGCTGCAGTCATATTCCTCTGCGGTGATGGGTGTCCCCGTGGCAGCATCACGCGTGACGTAGATCACCTGACGCTTCTCGAGACTATCGATTGCCGTGAAACAGAAGCCACGCTCCTGCTGACTCGACGGGCGTCCCCTCAACAAGCAATCGACAACCGGCCGATCACTCGTTCCCATGGGACCCGTGGCGATCGCTCGTGCAATCGTCTTCTCGGCGTGCCTAACGGATGAAATGGTCATAGTAACTCCTTGGTAGACGACAAGAACTCTCACACCTCACGATATGAGTAAGAGGTACTATATCATGATAACTACAAAATAACAAGAGGCTGCAATGTGCAGCCTCTTGTTCCTATCATGGAGAAGGATTACATCATCCCCATGCCAGGCATGCCACCACCCATTGGAGCTGGAGCTTCCTTTTCAGGGATTTCAACAACCAATGCGCCCATCGTTGCCGCCGTCGAAGCGATCGACACGGCATTTTGCACCGCTTCTTTGGTCACCTTGACTGGGTCGATGACACCGGCTTTTTTAACATCAACAAGTCCAGCCTCAGGAGCATTAACATCAACGCCAAATCCAACCTTGCCAGCTTCAACTTGGGCTAGGAGTGCTTCACTATTGAGACCAGCATTGGCAGTAATCTGGAGGAATGGCTGCTTAAGCGCGTTTTTGAGAATCTGCTTACCAGCGGTAATACTATCGGCACCATCAGCGGTGATCTTAGCCGAGAGGTTCACGAGCGTGACACCACCACCGGCAACGATACCTTCAGCGAGCGCTGCCTTGGTAGCCGCCACAGCATCGTCAACACGGAATTTCTTCTCGTCGATCTCTGTCTCGGTTGCACCGCCGACTTTAATGACAGCAACTTTACCACTCAGAGCTGCTGCACGCTTTTCGTACTGCTCTTTATCGTATTCGCTATTGGCGTTGTCTGCCTGCGCGATAATCTGGGTGATACGCGCCTTCACATCACTTGCACTACCCTTGCCTTCAATAATCGTGGTGTTGTCTTTGCCTACAATCACCTTGCGTGCACTACCAACAACTTCGAGGCCAACATTTTCAAAGGTCAGCCCCTGGTCTTCTGATACCACCGTCGCGCCCGTGAGGGTTGCGATATCACCAAAGATTTCTTTGCGGCGATCGCCAAATGCTGGCGCCTTGACAGCGACCGTATTGAGTACACCCTTAAGCTTGTTGAGGATCAGTACGCTGAGCGCCTCGCCATCAACTTCATCCGCGAAGAGCACGACATCTTTTTTACCCGCTTGAGCAAGTTTCTCGATAATCGGCAGAAGTTCCTGAACGGTTGAAATTTTCTTATCAGTAATGACCACGGCTGGTTTTTCGTAGACTGCCTCTTGGCGACCGGTGTCAGTCACAAAGAACGGACTTGCCCAGCCTTTATCCAGGCTAAAGCCTTCGACGACTTCGCTCTCGAGCTCAAGGCCTTGCCCCTGCTCGACCGTCACCACGCCATCTTTACCTACCTTAGCAATCACATCAGCAATCAACTCACCAATTTCGCGGCTCCCCGCACTGATTGTTGCCACTTCAGCGACACGGTCTTTCTTGCCTTCGATACTCTCTGCCAGCGTATCAAGCTGCTTGATAATCTCTGCACCTGCTTGCTCGATACCCTTGCGGAGTTCTTGCGGGTTATGGCCAGCTGCGATCAGGCGATTGGCTTCTTTCAAGATATTGTAGGTCAATACCGTCACCGTCGTCGTACCGTCACCAGCGACTTTATTGAGCTTGCTTGCTGCTTGCTTGATCAGCTCAGCACCAACTTTGTAGCCAAGTTTATCATCATCTTCCTCTGGCAAATCCACACTTTCAGCCACCGTCACCCCGTCATGTGTGACGGTTGGACCGCCGTAGCCTTTGGCAATCACCACGTTGCGACCTTTTGGTCCGTAGGTTACCTTTACCGCATCGTAGAGCGCCTTTGCGCCACCCAGTACGCGCTCACGCGCATCATCATCGTAAAATACTTTTTTAGCCATTGATCTCTCCTTTCAGGGAATAGGACAAACCTGCGGTACTCCACCCCTCAAAATCCTTCGGATTTCGTGGGGACCCCGGTTTTTCCTATCGCGCCGAGCGCCGGAGTAAATCCGTCGATTCGGGCTGGGCTTTTCCCTTTAGTTACTTATTAATTAAATTTAAACTGTCGCGAGGACGTCTTCTTCTTTTACGATTAAGTATTCAACACCATCGACTTTGAGTTCAGTAGTTGAATATTCTTTGTAAACAATCTTGTCACCTTTTTTAATTCCCTTCACCTCAGGACCGATTGCCTCGACAACAGCCAAGACTGGCTTTTCTTTGGCCGATTCGGGCAAATAGATACCACTGGCGGTCTGCGTCTTGGCTTCTTCCTTAACGGCAACCACACGGTCGGCGAGCGGTTTGATTGGTGTACTCATGGGTGATCTCCTCCGTTTTTTCGTTTGTGTATACTATTGTAGCCAAAAAAATTAGCACTTGCAAGGT
>JASLDG010000015.1 GCA_030146045.1 Candidatus Saccharimonadales bacterium
CCGAGGTCCCTGGTATGTTCCGCCACAGCCCACGCGGTAAACGCCGAGTACACGCCAAGGAACTTCTTGCCCGCGTCGGACTCGAAGAGTATGTTGATCGCCTCCCTCGCGAACTATCAGGCGGGCAAATTCAACGCGCTGCTATTGCCCGCGCCCTCCTTAATAATCCTAAAATTCTGCTTGCCGACGAGCCAACCGGTAATCTCGATACCAAAAACTCTGATGAAATCATGAGCCTGTTTCATAGCATTCAAAAAGAATTCGGCACCACTATCATCATCGTGACACACAATCCTGATATTGCCACGCGCGCCAGCCGCGAAATTCGCTTACGCGACGGAGCACTAGTATGATTGGTCCGCTTGATACAATGACCCTTGCACGCACAAAGCTGCGCTCTAAGCGTATTTTACTGATCGTTACGATTATTATTTCAGGACTTTTGTTCGGAGTGCTGGTCGGCGCATTGATTATTGTTACTGGTGCAACACAAAGCGCAACGAAATTTTTTGAAACCACACAGCACGGCCGATACCTTGTTGACGTACAGCCATACATCCCTCAGAGTGCCTATCCAGCCTCTAATTTTGACCAACCATCCAAAGAAACGATCGCCGAGCTGCAGGCGCTTGAAAAAGACTACATCGCCAAACAAAAAACACTTTTCCAACAGCAAAAACTCCCCTTTGAACCCAGCACTATCCCACCTGTCTTAACAGCTAACCCTTTTAATGCCCGTGATGAAAGCGGCGCTATTTTCAAAACAATCAATCAAGAATCGCCGGTATATCCAGCATACGTCAAGAGTAAGCTCCAAAAATATATCAAAACGGCACCTAATACGACCGAAAAAATTACCGAGCGCAGTAAGCACTACGGTGCAACTGCCGTCTACACAGCCACGATGCTTAACACAACAAACGGCACGCTCACTTTCCTGCCAGACGGCAAAGAGCACTTGGACAAAAAGACAGCAACCAACAATTCTACCATGTATAGCGACCCTCGATCGACGAATGTCAAACAGGCAACATATGTACGTACCGACCAGGCAGTTATTGATCGTTTTGTCTTTCCTCCAAATGCCGCACGTACAGCTCATCCCGATGCGATTCCTGTCGTCCTTAATACGACCGAAATCGCAGACCTCTTTGGCAAACAGCTCGGTATTAGCCCTAAGCCAGCCGACACCACCAAGCAAGCCGACTGGTATAAAGCACTCTACCAAAAAGCCAATGGCCTCACCTATACGTACTGTTACCGCAGTCAGAGCGAGCGTGATCTCATCCAAAAAACCATGCAAACAAATACCGACTTGGTGGAAAAAAAGAACGATTCTACCTACCAACCTCCCGCTCTACAATACAATCTACCAACCGAGAACTGCGGCCCGCTGACCGTCAAAAAAGATACCCGAAGCGCCGAACAAAAATCAATTGATAGCAAGCAAGAAACGATCCAAAAAGAACTCGGCACCTACCAGCCGCTCGAGCACAAATTGCTGACCTTCCAGATCGTTGGCGCCTTCAACCTCACCGACTTCCAGATGCCAGATGGACCCGTGTCGTTCGTCTCGCTTCTTCTTGGTGCAACCTATCAGCAAGGAGCCTTCATTCCTCAGCAATTGTACGACGCCTTGCCAGCCGATGCGGCACGTGATGCAATTTTACTCAAGGGTACCATTGCGCCCGACGATATGATGGGCATGCTTGCCGAAGGTGGCATCAAACCCATTATCATATCATTCCCAACCCTTGCTGCCGCACGTGACTTTATCAAACAAGAGGGTTGCGATACTGCAAGCGGCGACATAAGCACCTGCACAAAGGGAATCTTGACAAGTCCCTACGGCACAAACTACTTGGCGGTTGAAGATTTCGGTAGCTTCATTCGCACATACCTTCCCTACGCCCTTGGCGTTATCATGGCTATCGCCACCATCATTATCTGGGTGACTATGGCCCGCGTCATTATCGATAGTCGCCGCGAGACTGCCGTCTTTCGGGCTCTGGGTGCCAAACGTCGTGATATTGCCAGCGTTTACCTCACCTATAGCCTTATGGTAGCTGGGTTAATCGCGCTATTCGCCTTCGCGCTTGGTCTTGGCCTTGCTTTTCTTGCCGATCGCTACGTGAGCGCATCCGCCACTGCGTTTGCACAAGTCGCCTATGGTACGTTCGACGATACCGCACCTGCTTTCCATGTTATTGGTTTCGATGTGCGGCTCCTCGCCCTACTCGCGAGCGCAATCATCCTCATCAGCCTCATTGCCGTTACCCCGCCACTCATCCGCAACGTCCGTCGTAGCCCAATTCGTGATATGCGTGATGAATAACAGGTAAATTTAAATCTTTTCGATAATCTTCGGTACCAGCAAAAAATCGTCAATCAACGTCTGGCGCATACTGCCGTTATAGAGAGCCGCCGCTGGATGATAGAGTGGTACAATAACCAGTTTATGATCACCAAACTGAATCCGTTTAGCCTGGCCATGGATTTGGCTAATTTTCATATCCGGCAAAAAATATTCCATACTGTGGCGACCAAGCGTAATCACCACTTTTGGCTCAATAATCTGCAATTGTTTGAGCAAATACGGCCAAAACACTTTCTTCTCATCAGGCAGCGGATCACGATTATTCGGTGGACGGTATTTTACGATATTGGTAATGTAGACATCGCCCCGCTGCATGTCGGCAGCTGCCAACATTTCATTCAAAAACTTACCAGCTGCACCAACAAAAGGCAGTCCCTGCTCGTCTTCGTTCTTACCAGGAGCTTCGCCAATAAATACAATATCAGCGTTGACATTACCATCACCCATTACCAAATTTGTGGCTCCAGCTGCCAAATCCGGACACACGTTATTATCGAGAATTGCCTGCCGCACTTTATCAAGTTCCGCTTGCTTATCCATACCTAAATATCCCGGATGATTCCGTCCTCATGTAGTTCATCTACCAAAATACCGCCGTCATTTTCACGGAAATATTCAATTAAGTAACGACGCTCGAATAAATCACCGTTAGCACTAATCCGATACACGATATCCAGATAATGCTCAGCTTCATCTTTCGGTAACGGCCCCTGATACAGGGTAAATTCATGCGCCTGCGCCGGATCAAGTTCACGGTGTGGTTGCTGACGTTGCTTGATCATGCGTGTTTCGTCAATCCGAATCCGTTGATCAGACCGGTTCGTAATCCAAGCTGTGACGGTCATATCATTACCATGACGATGTGACTGCACGTGCGCAACTTCGATCTGTGGCACTACCTTATTGCCATGCTCGTCGACCAGTCCAGTCCGCGACGAGTCCGTAGACTGTTCAGCCATAGGCCCAAGAAAATCATTTTTCTGCACGCTCGGTGGCTCTGCCTCGAATACCGGTTTACCGCTTAAGAATCTTCCTAATCCTCCCAAAAATCCCATACTCTTGCCTCCTCTACTTTGTTTTATTGTACATCATAAATAGCCGGCACCATTCGTCAAGCGACAACTGAGATGGACGAAGCTCTGCTGAAATACCTGCAGATTCCCGCGGAATCCGACCAAAGAACTTCTGTTCCGCAAAGCATACAGCAACAAACTGACGATAAGAGGATAGCACATCGTATGGAATAAGCGGTTTCTCCCGAAGTTTGAGCTCAAGCAGTACCGTATCAACGTTTGGTGGAGGCGTAAAATCAGTCCGACGAAGCGGTTTGCGGATTCTTGCTTGATACCGAGCACCCAGCTGCGCACCGAGCAAGCTCGTAAAGTGATCTTTTCCTGGCACTAATTTACGTGCAAATTGCTTTTGCGTAATAAGATAGATTGCTTTTGGCGCATGCTCTGCCTCTGTAAATTTTTGCACAATTTGCGAACTGAGCGAAAACGGAATATTTGCAAATATCTTATATGGTTCTTTAGGTGGTTCAATCGCTAAAATATCGTGCGCTACGATTGTCACATTACTATAGTCTGTCAGGTTTCGGCGTAATAGCGCCAACGCACGCGGCTCTGACTCAACAGCTACCACCTGTTTACAGCGGCGCGCCAATACGCTACTTATTACACCACTACCGGCACCAAGATCATACACGGTATCGTTTTTACGAATAGTACTATGACCAACCAGCTCTGCCACCAAGCGCGGACTACGCAAAAAGTGCTGGTCATAGGTATGTAGACGAGGCATTACTTACTCTTCTCCATCAACCAGCACTTTTCCAAAAAGGAATTGCTATTTACTTTCGTTGCTTATCCTCAAGCACATTGCCCAGATCGTTATACGCCTCGCGCGGGCTCATATCTTTCACGTGCTTTTGAATATTTGAATTCGCATCTTTCTGCGCATCTCGCAACTTATCAGTCGCATCATAGAGTTGCTGGCGAAGCTTGCTGCGTGTTGTATAGTCGCCGTCACTTAAACTTGCAGCTTGGTCAACGACACTACTCACCGCTGCAACATTTTCTTTGTATGATGCTACAAAAGCCTTCAAATCTTTATCAGAGACATTTTCAGCCGATTTGAGCGCCTCTTGGCAAGGGATAATTGCAGCCTTAAATGATGCAACGTCAGAGATAGTTGACTTCGACATACCCTCACACTTACTAATCGCTGGGAGCACTTTTGCAGCTGAATCGGTATAGCCCTCGGTGAACGCAACATATGCAGTGTACTTTTGCATATATTCGTCGTAGGCTTTCTTGACGTCACTATCCTTTAATGCACGCAAGCCTTCAAACTTTTTATTAGCTTTTTTATACTCGTCAAGCGCCTCTTTTGCGTCATCAACGTCATTCTTGATCTGTGTCTCTGTTGAATACGATGAAATGTAAGAGATCTTCGTCAGCGCGCTGTAGCTCTTGCTTGCGTCACCTACAATGCTATTTCCTGTCCGTACCGCGTCTCGATAATCTTGTTTAGAAACGGCAAACAGTGCGTTGTAAACCACAAGTCCAATAATAACGAGGACAATAAGTCCTACGATACTTGCAGCCACGATAGCGATAATAATAACTGGCTTATTCGACGATTTCTTTGCAACTACTGGCGCTGAGGTTACTTGCGGCGCCTCAGCTGGTTTTTGATCTGGCGTCTTGTTTTCTTCTGCCATATATTCCCCCTCTTAATTGCTCTCTATTATAATCGATTCTTCAGTTCTGTGTCACTAGAAAAAGTATAGCAACTACTAGACAGGGTCGCCAGAAGACTACGTGCCACCGCCTGTAATAAGCTGATCAACATCTTTAAGTATTCGCTGCACCTGCCTTGATTCCATATTAGGTTTCATATGCGATAAAATTTTCTGCGCCTCAATGAAATTTACGTTATCCGGATTCTGCCTCGTGAGCTCATTCATCAATACGGGTATACTTTCCAGTATAGGATGTGATGCCATGGCACTATGCTCTCCAGCGTAGGCCTGCCACTCGCTCACCTTGCGGAGACCCTGACGAATTGCCGAACCTACCATATACTGTGGATCGACCTCCTCATCTTCTCTCTGTTCAGGAACACTGTCGACAGAAGCTGCACGCTCTCTTTGGGCTTGACGCCTCTCGCGTTTTTGTTGGCGTATCGCTTCATTATCAAGATCCCGTTCGTATTCACGCCTCATTGCGCGAACACCTTCATCAGTTATTGATTCTCGAGATATACGCTCCTGCTGGAATTCGCCTTGGTACGTGAATCCCTTCGTCGCATCAAGCCCAAGCTTTACACTAAAATAATCGTAGAGCACCTCTTGTGTTCGCCGGTAATTTAAATCACTATCAAGCGCAATACCCAGCTCTTTGGCTGTTTTTGCCCCGCCAACCATCTGCAAAAGTTCGCGCGAGCGCTTATTATTCACTGCCTGCACATCCTGTGCGGCATATCTGTCATTTGTATCAGCGAGAGTCGCATCAATAGTGCTTGCTGATGTAATTACATCGATCGTCCGATCATCGCTCGGTACATACTCACCAACGGCACGAGACGCCATTTTTCGTATATCGGAGGACTCAGATGAACCAGCTTTACTTATTGCAAATGCCGCCACGTGCTCTTCAGTAAGTCGGCCACTAATTAATAGTTCGCCCTCCTCACCTCGACCAGCAATCATCGAGATTGGTACATCATACACAATCATCCCGCGACGAGCGTACGATCCACCCACTTCGGCCGTTTCACCCACACTCATATAGGGTGATATATCAATGCCCGCATCAATACCCGAAGCGCTCTTAACATGCTCCCACGTGAGCGCCTTTTGCACAGACTCACCTGTCTCCAAGACATAATCTTCAATATCCCTCATGCGATCTTTCATACGACGAGCCACCTGGTCTCCTCCCACGCGCGAGAGCGTCGCCTCATACGATACTAATTCATCGTACGTTGGATTTTGCTGAAACAACTGTACTTCTTCGACCGCTGCCTCTTTTTCGGTCTGTGTACTCACCCGTTGCCCGCCCCAGTCGCTATACAAACCTTTTTCGGCATAGGATCGTTGATGAAAAATTCCCATATCAATCTGATTCACTCCACGATAAAGCCGTACGCGCGGCTCATCGTCACCCGCCTGCCGCTCGTGCTGCATGACAAATATACCTTCATACGCCAGCGCCTCGGTTGAATCAGAAGGAAATTGCTCGTAGCGAGCAGCTATACCCTGCTGCTCCATTGAGCTTGCCAATGCGCGAGCCTCTGAGCTTCGCGGTATGTCACCTTTCGACTCATGACGAGCGATCAGAGATTCAACATGTTCAATCGTATCATTGGCTACGCCAGCTTCAGGTGTAACTGATACAGGAGTCTTCTCTACAGACTCCTCAGGGACGCGCCACACGTCGAGCATGTCAGGCGTGACCATTTTCGTCAGTTTCATCCCCTGATCATCTGTCATCTGCACGCGTAAATCACCATTAGCCAATTTGCCAGTTACTCGCCAACCATCCTGCATATAGGCCTCGTTGCCATCACGGGCATTCCGCTGCACTCGCACCACATCCCCCATATCGTAGCTTGACTGCTGACTTGCTTCCTGAAAAAGAGCATGCACATCACTCACAGCTCTCTCGATCGTTGCCTCACGGTGAGGTATTCCCGTACTCATCTCGCCAAGTTTCATACGATGACTCTCTGATGTGTTCAATGACTCCATAGCTGCCAATCGCTCGGCACGAATAGCATCAAGCTCCGGGTCAGGTACGGGAGGTACTTCGGGAGCAGACTCATGTCTGCCAGTGGAATATTCAGGTGAGGTCATACTGTTTGTTTTGTTGGTGCTATACTTGTTTATTATAGCATACTATAAGCATTTTGTACAGAGGTGCATAACCTAAAGTCAAACCCTATTAGCAAAACTATGTACTTTAACAGAATAATCCCAGCTATATCTCGGATAAAAGCAAAGGAGCAGCTTTACAGCTGCCCTTTTGTTTACAGTAGATACCCTACGCGTCAACGTCTTTGATACTCAGGCTCAATCGTCCACGCTCGTCGATGCCCGTCAGCTTGACTCGAACTTCTTGACCTTCGTGCAAGACATCTTCGACACGCTCAACACGCTCGTCGCTCAACTTGCTGATGTGTACCATGCCATCGGTGCCAGGCATGATGTTCACAAATGCACCGAAATCTTTGATACTCACCACTTTGCCGGTATAGATCTTGCCGACTTCTGGTTCTTCGGTCAGACTACGAATCCAGTCGAGTGCACGCTCGATCTTCTCGGTATCGGCTGCCGCTACTGTGATCAGACCATCTTCTTTGATGTCGATTTCAGCACCTGTTTCTTTGGTAATCTTGTTGATGACTTCGCCGCCCTTACCAATGACCGCACCAATTTTATCTGGATTAATCTTAATCTTTTCGATGCGCGGTGCGTATGGGCTCAATGCAAGCTTTGGCGCAGCCAATGTCGTCAGCATGTGATCAAGAATGAACTTGCGACCTGGTTTCGCCTGCTCGATCGCCTGCTTCAGAATAGATACCGGTAATCCATGAACCTTCATATCCATTTGAATTGCCGTAATACCCTTTTCGGTACCCGTCACCTTAAAGTCCATGTCACCCGCAAAGTCTTCGGCATCCGCAATATCCGAGAGAACATATGGTGTATCACCGTCCATCATCAGACCCATAGCGATACCACTGACGGGGCGCTTAATCGGCACACCAGCATCCATCAATGCCAAACAACTTGAACACGTTGCCGCCATTGAGGTCGAGCCGTTCTGACTCATAATCTCAGTGACACTACGAATAGCATACGGGAATTCCTCTTCGGTTGGCAGCACCGGGATAAGTGCACGCTCTGCCAAATAGCCATGACCGATCTCACGGCGACCTGGGCTGCCAAGTCGACGAACCTCACCGACTGTGTAGCCTGGTGCATTGTAATGATGCATATAGCGGCGCTCACCATCATTCACTTCCATCGTATCAACCAGCTGTGCGTAACTCAGGGGTGCTAATGTCACGATATTCATACCCTGTGTTACACCGCGAGTAAAAATACTTGATCCATGCGCACGCGGAAGCACACCGACTTCCGAACTCAGCGGTCGAATCTCATCAAGATTACGGCCATCTGGACGCTTACCAAGCTCAACGATACCATTGCGCACATCTTTGTGCAGCGCCATCGTAAACGCCTCATCGTATTCATCACGCAGTTCACTATATTCCTCACCAACTTTTTCGGCGAACGCTTCGTGGAATGCCCAACGAATTTCATTCACCATTTCGTTACGCTCCGGGTATGGCCGATGGAGTGCCTCACCTAATTTACCTTCAACCCATGCGTCAACTTCCGCCTGAATCGTCTCGTTTGGCAATATAAGCTCGTATTCTTGCGTAGCAGGTTGAATTTTTTCAACCAGTTCTTTCTGGAGCTGGATAGCAGGCTGGAACTGTTCGTATGCCCATGCAAGCGCATCAGCTACAAGCTCTTCGCTCACTTCATTAGCACCCGCTTCTACCATTGTGATGCCACTTTCAATACCTGCGACGACCAAATCAAGATCACTCTGTTCACGCTCTTCGGGCGTCAAGAATGCCTTGAATTCGCCATTTACAACACCGACACGAAGACCAGCTACTGGGCCGTCAAACGGCGTACCAGTCAACATTAATGCGCTTGATGCGGCAATCATTGCAATCATATCGGGACGGAAACTCGGATCCATCGAAAGAACACTCGAAACTACCTGTACTTCCTGACGATAGCCCTTTGGAAAGAGCGGACGAATCGGACGATCAATCAAGCGGCCGATCAAAATCGCTTCGTCGCTTGGGCGGCCTTCGCGTTTGATGAACCGGCTACCGCTAATCTTGCCTGCTGCATAAAACTTTTCTTCATAGTCGATACTGAGCGGGAAATAATCCAGCTGGATCGGCCGGCTACCGACCATCGCCGTGCCAAGTACTACCGTATCACCGTAACGCACAAGTACACTCGCCGTCGTGCGAAATCCGATACGGTTGACTTCAAGCGTCAGCGTTTTACCGGCCAGCTCAGTGCTGACGCTAATAATCTCTTTGCCCTTTGGATTAATCGTGGACATAGAATCTCCTTTTTGTGGTGCGGAGAGTAACAGGGATGAAAATTCTTGCTCAGAATCCTCGTCTCTATCACTTTCCGCGTGTTATTACCTACCTTAAATTATAGCATGTTTGAGCTTTTTACCTCGAAAACTAACACCTGTCATACGCAATATGCCGACATAAAATAGCCCGCAGGCTATTTTAGCCTGCGGGTGTACCCCGACAGTATGTAGTTAGTTTTCCCAGACGGCGCTTTCTATCACGGTCTCGGTTGATGGGAAGTTGTTCTGTACAATACGAAGGACGTTAGCATCAACCGCATAGCTCGTCGTCCCATTACGGGCAACGTAGTACCCGTTTTCGACACTCACATTACCGAGTGAAATACCAGCATCGCCTGCCTTGTCACGAGCACCACGGTAGTATCGTCCACGGTCATTTTCACAAATGACTACCTTGGAACCCGCTTTGCCAGGCGCGGTAGTACGCACGATCAGGATAGCGGAGTCGCTCGTATTGCACCGCGCCGGGCCTGACGTAAAGCCGCGCGCATCGGCACCATTCACACCATTACCGACCCAGCGGCCGCCCGACCGTGCCGGTGCCGTTTTGGTTACGGTGGTCGTCTTGGTAGCCGTTGTCGCCTCGGTCACCGTATTGGTCACTGTTGCTGTTCGCGTGGCCGACTGGGTCGTCTCGTTCGACGAACACCCCGCAACTACGCTGATCACCGCAGTCAATACTGCGATCATACTAATGTTTCGCACAACACCACTTCTTTCTGTCGAGGTACGTGACCTTTACGGTCATGATCTTCCAATGCCAAAACATATTTTAGCAGTAGATAATATATTTATAACATGATTATATAAAATATACAATGCCTTGAAAAGGAACGTGCCCCGGCCAAAAAGGCGCGGGGCTCGTTCGTGTTTTTACCGTGTGCCGCTAGGAAGCCGCGGCCAACTGATTCTCGGCCCCGTGGGGCAGAATGATCTCGAGTGACACGCTCGAGAGATCACCGCCACAGCGACTCGGGAGACCGACCAGGCGCGCATCGCACGTCTGATCCTCGTACTTGACGTAGACGTTCAGCCGACCGTCCTGGATCATACCCACGCCCCTGGTCTGCGTCAGCTCGATCTTGCGCCCAGTCTTGCAACCGGGCCGGATCGCCATCTGCAGCGAGGCGTCGTCACCGAGCACCTGGCGCACACTGGCCGGGGTTCGGGACATCTTGCACCAGATCTCCTCGATATGGCGCAGGCACGACGTGGTCGGGTAAAGCGTGATGGTCGTCAATGTTCTTCCTTACTCTTGGACACGTTCGCAAACACGAACCAATATATTATATCTTAATAGAAAGATTTAGTCAATTACACGGCCGTGCTGTATTTCATGCAACATCATCAGTCAGCGGCGCAATCTGAATCGCTAGCACTCCATACCGCGCCTGATCTTCAGGGCTATAAAACCGATTATATTCTGCAGCTGCCTCTTCAGTCGATACTGCGCTTGGAATGACACGTTGATACCCTTCTCTGCGAACCATCGTTAAAAAATCCGAATACGTGCGAATTGCAATAATTTTCACGCGCGCCGCATCAGGCTCACCATCATGCAGCACACCATCATCATCCCGAATATCCCGTCGGAGCTTTACGATATCGCCAACTTGATAATCAGTAAACTTACCTTTATTCAAGCGACCCTCAATCGTCTTATGTCCCGCTATAATAGCATCAAGCAAGTTCGACTCTCGTCCCGATTCCCAAACAGTCATAGCTATAGTATACTTTGTTCCGCCTCTATTTGACATTCCTAAAAAACAGAGTATTATATGGCCATGAACGAGCGGTCTCCATTATATGATTCAAACGAGCAGACGCCGCAAGACGCCCACAATCAAGCAAATGATATGCTCGAAGCAATCATGAACCGATTTGAATCGCCACTGCCGCTGACGTCAGACGAATACTGCACGATTACAGCCAGTGTTGACCGCATCAATGACTTGTTTGCTGAAGCAAATCTACTGCAACAGCGTGCTGAGGTTATGGCCCATGGCGATCACATCTACCTACCGCAGCTCACTTATAATGGCGAGATCTGGCCAGAAGGTGCAGTGCGGATACCTATGTCACACGCTACCGCCAACTCATTTGGCATGCAAGAAGGTGGCTTTCAAGGTGTCAGCTTTGCCATAGATCCCGATGATTCACCTACACTCTATTACCGCCTACAGACCGAGCGTCATGAAGTTGATGGCTTTGCCTATTGGACCTACGCCGATGTGCGCCATAGCCTCTTGAGCTTCGCTGCCGATTGGAAGCAGTCAGCAGCTCACCTCTCCGAGAGCGAGTCTGACGATGACCCGCAGTTCCATACACATCTCGAAACTGTTACACAATTTGCCGACGATTTACGTAATAACGAAGGGGTTGATTTTAAACAAGTCGTACGGTCAATCGATTTTCTTTTAAACAAATCTTCGCTCGGCAATACAACGGAATTTCGAAACGATCTCGCACATCTGCTTTATGACTCGCTGCCAACGGATGTTGACCACTGGCGCCTTCAGGCAAGCCGAGCATTTGAAAAGCAAGCCGATGACACCCTCTCGACCGTCTATACACCTATTGAATCCCTGTCAACCGAATCATCCATCCTCTACTTCGAGTGCCATCCGCGGATGAACATACACTATGGCAAGGATCGCGCGACACCACGCCTCCGCACCAATAATCAGCGATTTGATCTCTATTTTGTTGCACCAAGCCTAACTGGTACAAGTGCTTTCTTTATTCCTCTTTCTGCTATCGAAGATATCGAGGCCTGCGATCCACCGCCTCCGGAGGGCTGATATACTAAAGTTATGAGTGTCATTAGAGCAGTTTCAACCGTCAGCGACGGTTCAATGAAATCATCCCATCTCGACGATGCGCCGACCATCGCTGCCAATCGTGCCCGTTTCTTGCGTGCACACAATATGGAGCCGGACCATACAACACTTGTTCGACTTACCTATGACCGTGATAATTACTGTGAATATAAAGTAGTTACATCAGATGATTACGGTGACGGTATTACACGAGATTCAACTATCATTGCCGATGCACTCGTGACAACTGAAGTGAATCACCCGCTTTTACTCCCGCTTGCCGACTGTATCGGTGCAGTGATTCATGATACACGCCGTAACATGCTGATGCTTTCACACCTGGGCAGACACAACCTTGAACAATACGGCGGGACGGCATCCGTCGAATATCTCGTGGAGCAATTCGGCTGCAATCCACAAGATCTGACCGTCTGGCTCAGCCCAGCCGCCGGCAAAGAAAACTATCCGCTCTTTGCGTTCGACCATCACAGCCTCCATGATGTCGCGCGCGAGCAGTTCGAAGCAGCTGGCATTCTCGCAAATCGCATCACTACTTCATCCATCGACACAACACAGGATACAGCCTATTTTTCACATAGCGAATTTCTCAAAGGCAATCGCGCTACCGATGGCCGTTTTGCCATCGTCGCTATGCTGCACGGAGATAGCTTGGATCACGCTCTTCAATCTTAGCCAGCGCATCCTGCTGTAAGCGATCCCCTAGCATGTCCGGGTTTACCAAAAACAGTCCAACTTTACCGATACCTACGATCGTACGTTCGGGATTATACGGGGTTTGATACATCTCTTGGAGCGACGGCGATGGCTGATCTGGAGATACTTCCCTTCGCAGCTGTGCCACCTCGGCGCCAGCCAATTCTGCAATACCTTCATGCAGTTGAGTGGATGCTGTTAAAAACTGATCGACAAGTTCAAATGGTGCTTCTTCGAGAGGATGGCTGTGGTGGTATCGCTCGCTCATAACACTCCTTGGTTATGAGTATATTATATCAAATTTATATTAAAAAGTCAATATCTTGAACTGTTCAATGCCTTCAAGATTGGCTTTGTTACCCCTGTTTCATCCGCCCATGCGACCGCAATAGCCGCCATGGCCAAAAGCACTATACCAATCAGCACATACCGCGCAAGTGGTGGTCGTTGCGAACGAGGAGAACTCTTGTTTAACGGCTTACCATCTCGATCCATGTGCCCATTGTAGCACGCCGCTCGCCAAGCACTTGCATTTTTAACATAAGTATGTTAATATAATATCACTGTAACAACACACAAACACAGTAACAAAAACAATGATTGAATTTATTTACATCAGTGCCTCACTCGCCTCTATCTGTGCTATGGCCCCACAGGTTAAACAAGTACTTGTGACCAAGCGAACCGACGAACTTAGCCTTACAAGCTGGGTCATCTGGGCAATCGCACAAGCCGGCACCACCGTCTACGCCCTGTCGGTCAACGCGCTTCCCTTTATTGTTATCAGTGGCGTATGGTCACTCTACTACGCCGCTATGGTGACGATGATTCTCCACTATCGTAGGCAGCAACGCGTACCGCTTACGGCCGCCACTCCGGTAACCACTGGCGAGCCTCTACCGCAGGCTGACTAATCGGCCAGCCATAACTGACAGGGGCGAAAAAGACAAAGAGTCCTACCACTCCAGCAAGAATACCGTAGTACCCTATCTGTGATCGTCGAGTATGAAATGTCCTCAATGAATTTTTTGGCGTCATCCAACCACCAAGGCGCCCGAGTGTAAGAGAAGCAATCATAATTGCAAAGAGCAATGCAAACAAGTAATGGTATACGTACATGCCGCGCTGGATAAATATAAAAGGCACGTAGTTGACATAATATCCCATCAGCAAAAAGAGAAGAATCCGACGATCACGCAGAGTAAACGGTGAGCGGCGCAGTGCAATTAGCACGAGTGTCGTGAGGAGAAGTGCTGTGGTTCCCCACCATACCAATGGATTTCCCAATAAATAAATCCGTACCTGATGCACGCCGTCACTCGCTGGGGCATGCCAATAGGCAATCGGATGTGCTTGTACCGGCCACGTATACCACGCCGACATCGATGCATCGCGAACACCACGCAGCGAATCTTGCGCCGTATACATCCGTATATTGAGCTCAAGAAACTTCTGTATAAACGACATCTGTGCATGTGGATCATAATGAATGCTCTCTTTGAGCGTTGACTGAAATTGCGATGTCATATACGCATCGTCGCCACCACCTCCCCGGGTAAGCAGCGCAAAATGAAGCGCGAAGCACCCACCATAAATAGCGAGTATTACCGACCCAACCACAAACATCTCCGTCCCTACGCGGCGCCATTGTCGGAGAAATATCTCTCGATTGTCAAACAGCCACAACAAAGTAATCAGTCCGACGGTCGCAAGACCCGTCCACTTCGTGCTGATAGCAATGCCGCTTGCTACTGCAGTTAGCGCAAGCCATACCCAATGTCTTCTGCCGACTGTTCGCCGCGCGCCCAGGTAGCAGAAAAGCGCCGTCAGTCCGCTCAAGAGCAGTATGCTATCCATCAACATAAATCGCGATTCAACTAGAAGCGCATTGTCACAAAGTACAAGGAGCGCCCCAAACGTCGCAACTTTGCGCCCAACGCCAAGGCGTAGCAAAATACCATACACAACCACCACCAAAAGCGCGCCGGCGAGTGCTGGCACGAATCGCACAATCGTCGCTTCAAAGTTCGGCGCATTCAGTACTTCATTGCTTACACCGAATAGCCACGCCACTCCTGCAAAAAGCAGCTTTACAAATGGCGGATGGATATCAAAAAAGAACTGACCAACCAGGTAATCACCAGCAAACTTGCGAAAATAGTACTCATCAAATACCACCCCGTACTGCGCACGCACCTGCCACACTCGCGTCGCAATAGCAGCAAACAGCAACATCCAAAATTCTGGATGCACCCCACCAATATGTTTCCGTAGCCACGCACGTATCACTCGCCTGATTATAGCATTTCCATATAAAACACCCCCACGTGTGTATGTGGGGGTGTTTTATATGGGCGACCGCTTATTTGCGGAGGCCGAGTTTGGCGACAACGGCTTTGTAGGCCTCAAAGTCTTTTTGCTCGAGATATTTCAAAAGGCGCTTTCGCTTCCCTACCATCTGGATGAGCCCACGGCGAGCCATGTGATCATGCTTGTTGGCTTTGAGATGCTCCGTCACCTCTTTGATACGAGCCGTCAAAACCGACACCTGAGCCTGTGGGCTCCCAACGTCTTTTTTGTTGACCTGAGTCAAAGCAATTGCCTGTGACTTATTCTCTTTAGTAATCATAGTTAGTAATTGTATCAGAAGTCGCGTATTTACGCAACTAAATAACAGTTGTCATCCCGGAGGATGCCACAAAACACACTGAAGTGTCCGTGGCATCCTCGCGGGTTGCTCTTACTTGTTCAGCCGTGAAATCACTCTGAGTACCTCCTCGATGAACGTGCAGTCATACTCTGACAGCCCAAATTCGAGAATCTGCGCTTGTCCAAGGGTTGTGAGCTGTACCGCTCTCGTGATTCCTCGCCCTTCAAGAACGTTCACCAGATGCTCGAAGGTCGAATCGACATTGCAATATTCGACACCGTCAAGCTTCAGCAGGTTCTTGATTGCGAGGTGCTCGACCTTCATCCGGTCAGCATGCTGACCGGCCTCGATCTTGCGTAGTCTTTTGACCTGTTCGTCGATGCATTCCTTGATGGCCTGCATCGCTTCAGCGTCGGACGCGACTCGTTCAAGCGCTCGTGGCGTCACACTGGTCTTGCCGAGTGCCGCCACGAACTCTCCGAGAGCCTTGATTTCTCCGGGCATATGGCCCGCCTTTCTGTCGATGTATAAGAGCATGTTCTATTATAGCATAATATTGATATAAAAGCAATCTACCAACAAATCGCCAGCGTATACTCGCGACGTTCATGAGGCGCGAGTCGCATAGGCTCATCCTCCGCAAAAGCATTACCCGCTACTGTCGGCTCTAGGCACACATACTCGCCCAGTTGGTCCGTCCAGATCGCCCACACTGGCAAGCTCGTCGACTCCAAGACAATAGTACGCTCACCAAGCTGCGCTACCAACCTATCGACCCCTGAAATAAATTCCGTCCCAGCAAGTTTCTCGGTACTATATTCTTTACCGTTAACCGTCACCTTTTTCACTCCTGACGGGAGCGTAAAGTAGGGATGAAACGCAGGAGCGATAGCAAGCGCTGTTCCACCATCGTTTTGAAGCAGTAATCGCATCGTCAATGACGTATCGCTCAGCGTATATGAAAGCCTTGAGGCGAGCCCTTCATACCCCGGCGAGCCGCCTTGCAGCTCAAATGTTGCAGTCGTCTCTTCTCGTCTAACTATTTCCCATGTCGCAAGGCGTCCAAATCCATGCTGAGGTAACCCGCTCTGCCCACCTGGTCCAAAATTTGGCAAGCACACATGCGAGCCGCCGCGATCTTTCTGTGCTCCGTCTGGCGTCTTTAGGTGCGTCTTAGCAAAGATAACTGCCTGTTCACCGTCCCACAGTTCCACGAGCCATGCCCCGCGGGGGTCTACCGATGCGATACGTGTATCATACTGCAGTTCAATCATGCTTCTATCGTACCAAATATCTAGCTCTCGATACCAAAATCAGCCAGCGTGTGCGCATCGTCTACCTTCCAGTCAGCAATCGAAAGCCGGCGCAATTCTGTACAATACGCGCCAGTGTTAAGTGCTATACCAATATCTGCCGCCAAGCTACGAATATAGGTACCGCTACTGACATGGGTGCGAATTTTCAGCTCGGGATACGCATATTCAACAAGTTCAAGACTATGTACTGTTACTGTTCGCAAAGGAATCTCCACCTCTTTACCATCACGCGCCAACTTATATGCCCGTACGCCATCAATCTTAAGTGCGCTAAAGATTGGTGGACGCTGCTGAATAGCACCCACAAACTGATCGAGGACGTTCTCGACCTCATCACGAGATGGCACTACCTCAGATGTATTGGCAATGTCGCCCTCTGGATCACCCGTCGTACTGGTTTGCCCGAGTCGAATCGTCGCTTCATAGACCTTGTCGTGCTTCATATACGTACCGGCGTTTTTGCACTCTTTACCTATACATAAGATCAAAAGCCCGGTTGCAAATGGGTCTAATGTACCACAATGACCCACCTTCACTTTTTTGCCCGCCTGCTCACTCAGCACTCGTCGTACGCGTGCCACCACACCAAAACTCGTCATCTCGGCTGGCTTATCAATAAGAATAATTCCATCAGTCATTGCTATCCAGTATACTAAATACATGAAAAAACTCCTCTTTGGTATTTTTGCTCACCCGGATGATGAAGCGTTTGGCCCCTGCGGCACGCTCATCAAAGAGGTGCAATCGGGCGCCGAGCTCCATATCATCACTCTTACTCGTGGAGAAGCCGGACAAAATCCTGATCATGTGCCAGACCTCGGTGCGACACGTGAAGACGAGTGGCGACGGGCAGGCGAGGTAATCGGTACCTCATCGCTCACAAATCTCTCCTTTAATGACGGACAGCTCAATAACACTACAATGCAGCACATACAGCAACGTCTTCTCGACATCATCACGCCCTTCCTCCAGCAAAATGTCGCCGTTGAATTTCTTACATTCGAAGCAGGTGGTATGACCGGTCATATTGACCATATCGTGGCATCACGTGCGGCAAGTTTCGCCTATTACAAGCTGAAACAACAAGCAGCACCAGTCCATCGGATTCGCTACTACTGCCTATCGCGACACGAGCAGCCATCAGTTAATGTTGATTGGATTTTTATGAACCAGGGGTATGACGATGGCCAGATTAACGAAACGGTTGATGCTCGCGAATATCGAGAGCACATTATTGATGCCATGCAGCAGCATGTTTCTCAACGCGAAGACTATCAGCACAGACTCGAGAGCACTGGGGACAACCTGGGGCTTGATCATTTTATCGTTCAGGTATAGCAAATACCGCCCTTTTAGGGGGCGGTATTTGCTTATTGTCCAGGAATCTTGAACTGCCCAGGCGGAGGTGGTGCAGCGGCAGCGATATCTGCTGGTGTTGGGTCAGGAAATACATCACCAAGTTTATCTACTGGAGGTGCTGGGTCAGCGGCAGGTGCCCCAGGAAGTGGCGGCTGATCAAATAACGGTGGGATATCAGGTGACGGGAGTGGCGGCAGCGTACTGTAATCAGGCAGCGGTGGCATATCGGCTACAGGTAGTTGCTGATCTGCTGGCGGCAGCGGTGGCATGGTCGAAGTTGGGGTATCGACGAGCGGCGCTGGCTGCTCTGGCGCCGGAGTAGTAGGTGCAGCATCAGGCAATGGTGGAAGCGGTGCACTAAACGGATCAATCGTAGATGGCTCTGCTGAAGCACCTGGCATTGCATTTACCGGCGTATCGAACGTTGATGCAGCATCGCTCGCAATATAGCCACCACCCGCATGATCTGAAACGATCGAAGGAGCTGGCGCCTGTACAGGCTCACCTATCGGTTCAAACCCTGGCATTGCGCTATCCGACGCAGGAACGGTTGACTGTTCGGCGGCAAGCGCCGCAGAAAGTTCCTGCTCAAGTGCCCCTGGCGGGTTTGGTTCCGAAACGGCCATCGCGTTCGAAAAAGCTTGCTCAATACTATCGTGCGTTCCCGCGCGATCCATTGCCGCATCAACGCTCGCTGCCTCTGCAAGGGCCGACTCTTCCTGTGCCTGCGACATAATTGGCTCAGGCATAATGCTCGCAATATCACTCAACGGCTCAATCGTTTTAAGCGGCTTACGCTGATCTGCTGAAGTATCTGCTACTGGGGCTTCTGTCGTATTTACTAATTCGGTAACTGGTGGCTGCTCTGGCGCCGGCGCGTCAAGGACTGACTCGGCTGGCTGTTCAGGTACCGCGACAGGACCGCTGTCAGCGGGTTTATCAGACTGAGCAGGCTTATCTTTCTTGCGCTTATCGCGTCGTGATGACCCACTGCGCTCTTTTGAAAGATCGATCATAGCTTCGTCTTTATTTGCTTTGGGGGCTGGCTCCGAAACAGTGGCCGCTGGTGCTGGTTTAATTGCGTGCTGCTCTTGAAGCTTCGTAGCAATCAGCTGCTGGTCAGCGCCCGCTGCCATCAACTGAGCCGCCATTGTCATAACGCGAGAGCTCGTACGATCATTACTAAACCGATCAGTTGCTGATACAATACCAGTCAAAAATGCCGTCGCAATCTGCTGATCAAGAACTGGCGTCTCCTCCTTAAGTGCTTCGGAAAGACCTACAAGTACCTCGCAGTAACTGCTTGCCATTGCATCGCGCCAATCGACACTACCAAGCGCACTATTCATGTCACCAATTGAAATGGTCGTTACAAGTGCGTCGTGCAATATCCGTCCATGCGCACCAAGTGCCTTATCAAGGTGGTCTTGGTCGCGAACCCCAAGTGCAATTACCATTTCAACATTGTAGTCACCTTGACTGAAAGCAAGATCTTTATCACTCAGTGTTGTTCGATACGGTGTAATGAAAATCTTAACGACATCGCCATCAACCTTATATCGCAGATGATCGGCTTTCTCTTTATCCAGCGCAATAATAAAGTCGCGCAGGCTATCGACGGTACTCTCAAATGTCCGTGATGGATCAAGAAAGGTAATCGCAGGTGGCACCGAGCCACTAAAAATCGCTGTCGCACGCTTATCGAGCTTGTTCAAGAGCATCGTGAGACCTAGTGCCGCCGACAGCTCATCGACATTTGGACTATCGCTCACCGTCACAAGGATATTGCTATTCGCCCTGATACCCTCAACGATCTGTTGTTTTGCGCTTCCGTCGTTCATTTTTTCCTGCTTTTTTGTTTAATGTGTAGACTTTTCTATGACTATACCATAAGCACTCTGGTAACGTCAACAAAATCAATCACTTTACTTTTTCGACATTTTCCATTATAATCGCATCTGATTGTATCAGCAACGTAATAAGAGGTAAGGAACCGCTACATGCCAATCATCAAAAGTGCTATCAAGCGCATGAAACAAACTATCGTTCGCCGTGAACGCAACGTAGGTATCAAAAAAGATATCAAAACCGCTAACAAAGCTTTTGCTGCAAAGCCATCAGCAGAAACTGCGTCAAAAGCGCAGAGTGAACTCGATAAAGCTGTCAAAAAAGGTCTTATTAAGAAAAATACTGCCGCACGCCGTAAAGCGAATATCGCAAAAGCTGCAAAAGCTGCAGGTGTAAAACCTGCAGCTAAGAAAGCAGCTAAGCCAGCTGCAGCCAAGAAGACAGCTGCGAAACCTGCAGCAACAAAAGCACCAGCTAAAAAGACCGCTGCAAAGCCAGCAACAAAAGCCGCTGCAACAAAGAAACCTGCCGCTAAAAAAGCAGCGAAGTAAATCTATACTAAGATTAAAATACCTCCCATGCATGGGAGGTATTTTAGATTATCGCGAGAGTTTACCAGGCGAACTCATATTACAGACCAACCAGCATTTGCTCAACAATAACCCACGGCTCTACCACGCTCGATTTGAGCTGCGTGTCAGCATCGGCAAATCGACTGACCCACATCTTGAGTTGCGCCTTAGAGACATGTTTTGCTCGTCCGCTCAGCTTGTGTAACGCAAATGGGTGCGCACCGATAGCCTTCGCTACCTCACCCGATGACACTTGTGGACCTGCCGTCACGAGCGCAGAAAGCTGTATCATCTGGCTCGATAATAGCCCCATCACCATGTAAGGATCCTCTGTTTGGCGAAGCGTTTTGATCATCTCACCAACCTTAACCTTATCGCCGCTCAAGGCAGCATCGAAGAGATTAAAGACGTTTTCGGACGCATTTGCATCGATAATACGCTCAACAAGATCAGTCGTCACCGTATCAAATACTGCCAGCTTCTGCAGCGCATGAAACAACCCCCATTGCATAGGCCCTATACGAGCCACCAAGAGGCGCGCTACTGCCCCATCAATCGTCATGCCTTGCCGCGCCGCTTCTTCCTGCACCCATCGCTCAGCCGTCTGCACATCACGGTCGGTCCATGCAGTAAACACCCGCACCGATGCACGTTTTTGCACCTCTTTATATGTCTTCGTTCGTTTATCAGGTTTTTGATCCACAAGTACAAGGTGTACATCATCCGATAATCGCTCTAACCACTCCGGTAGCGCGTTCCATACCACCTTATTTGCCGACAGTGTATCGATAATGACAAGTCGCTTATCTGCAAACAATGTCGCGCCCGCAACCATGTCTGGCAATTGCTTTAGATCAATATCCGCGCCCTCATAGTGTTCACTTACACCTTGAAATGATCCTTTCGTGTCTTGAAGAGCGCGCATCATTTCAAAATCATTCTCACCAGTTAACAGCGTAATCATGGACGCTTTCCTCGCGATAGTGATCGACGTTCGGACGCTGACACACCACCCCACACACCAAATCCTTGATTGGTTTCCAGTGCATAGGCCAAACACGCCACGCGCGCAGCGCACTGCCCACATATCTCTTTTGCCGTCTGCGTGACGGGTGATGTCTCCGAAGCAAAAAAGGTCTCTGGGTCAACATCTTGACAGGGCGCTCCCGGAAAAGGATATGCGTCCGCAGTCAGTACCTCGGGTGCATGATTGACGATCGGAGCGTCTTTGACTACGCGCGGCGAACGTGAGCGTGTCATTTTTCGCAATTCCGGAACTCGCGCCGCCTGAACCGTGCCCTTACCACGCAGCTGGGCACGACCACGGAGCACCTGGTGATCGGCAGCAATAATCATTTCGTGCACCCAGTCGATAGTCAGGTTCATCTTCTGAGCGATAGCATCTGCCGATGCACCACCAACGTACTGTAATGCGACCGTTTGCTCGTCTGGCGAACAATACGCCTGAATCGCAGCATGCGCCTCGAGAAAAGACGATGCGCCACCGAACAGATCAGCTGCCGGGAGATTACCGACAAACTCACTGACATACTCGTGAGACATATCAGCCGCTTCAGACATTACACCTGGCATCCCGGACAAACATGCGTCCCTCGTCCCGCGTGCTTGATCTTTTCAATCGTGGTACCACAGCGCGGACACGCTTGGCCTTCGCGGCGAAATACACGCGCAAAATCCATATAACTCCCCCGCTTGCCTTCAGCATTCACATAATTCTTGTCAGTTGACCCACCCTTTTCAATCGCCAGGTTCATGACCGCACGTAATTCGGTATACAGTGTATCGAACTCAGCATCGGTCACATCACCGACTTTACGACGAGGGTCAATCTTGGCTCCCCATAAGCTCTCGTCTGCGTAGATATTGCCAACACCAGCAATCACTGTCTGATCAAGCAGTGCCGCTTTGATGCTGGTTTTTGCTCGTCGTTTGAAACGCTCACGAAACTGCTCAGGAGTGAAGTCATCTTCGAGTGGCTCCGGCCCAACCTTTTTCATAAAATCAATATTTGGCACTTCTAGGTTTGGCATCAGCTTCATCCAACCAAACTTACGTTGATCGTTAAAATACAAATGCGAGCCATCTTCAAAATCGATTGTTACTCGAGTACTACGATCAGGCAGCATACCAATCAACGACTCGTTCGGGTGCCCCGCACCGAACCTCAGGGAGGAGTTCGCCTGTTGGCTCGAGGACATATCTTTAATGAATACGAGTTGGCCTGTCATTTTAAGATGTGTCACCAACGTATAGTCACTTGAAAGCTCAATCAAAAGCACCTTGGCGCGGCGGCGAACCGCAGTCACGCGAGCACCAATTAAAAACTGTCGGACATCAGCCGGATTATTCGGAAAGCTTTTCGGCGATTCATGCGTCGTCGCACCAGCAATCGTGCGCCCTACTATCAACTCCGCAAGTCCCCGTCGTACCGTTTCTACTTCAGGTAATTCTGGCATACCTTTAGTATACTACGGTGTCAAAGGGGTAGCTAGAGGTTCACTTTGCTTGTCAGCTTGCTCGCATCGGGAATCTGCGCCCGAAAAAGTGAAAGAAGAGATTGGTTACTTGCTTTTAGAGATCCCTTGGCGCTACCGCAGGTCGTCGTCCACAGTGTTTTAATCGCCGTACCCCCCTGTAAAATCTCATAAACGTAGAGTCTGCCTGTCGCACAAATACCACGACGATCATCTGCCTCTCCCTTGAGCTCACTACCATTCGCAAGACCCGCTCGATCAAGCGCATGGACAAATTCATCATAGCCCTGAGTATTATTAGCAAGCTGCGCCGTTTCAAGCTGTGAATCGAGATATCCTTGATATGTTGTCAGGGTACGGAACGTTGGTGATACCGCAATCGTATACGAACGGAAGGTGTTGTCACCAACAATTGGGCCACGAACCGTCAGTCGCACACTACGATCAACCGTCGTGCTCAGTAGCGCTGTCTGACCTGGGTCAACTTTTTGTTCGCTTGTCGAAGAGCCGCCAAAAATACCGCGACCAACAGAGATAACAGCTGCAATTGCCACGACAATAACAATCAAAATAAGAATAATTGGAACAATTCGTTGGGAGCTGCCGCTATTTACCATGGTATGATTCTATCACTTTTACCTTGAAAAGTCAATATTATACTGCCAAAATCCGCTTTAATTCATGTATACATTCGGTAGTATCGGTAAATACCAGGCTAGTCATGCCGTGCGAGCGTGCTGCTTCGACATACTGCGGCTGATCATCAACAAACACACACTCTTCAGGAAGTACACCAAGCTGCGACGAAATCTGGATATACGCCTGCGAGTCGGGCTTGGCCGCTCCTATCTGATACGACAGAGCTATCTCATCGAACAATCCCACCTGCCAGTCCTGAAAAAGCTCCCCAAGCCAATTGGCGCCAGCATTACTGAGCATACCAACTTTATATCGTGGACGAATCTCATCCCGAATAAATGCAAACAATCGCTGATTCGCAACATTTTCTTCAATTTCCCGCCGCGTTTCATCGGCTGAAAGACCGGCGAGCTGGGCAATGCCTTGAATAAACGCTCCGTACCCAATCAAGCCATTATCTACCCGTGCATTGAGCGCATATGCCTCCTCAAAATCATCAGTGCCCGGCTCGAAATGCACATCCCTAAAAGCGAGCCACCCATCTGTCGTCAAGACGCCGAAACAGTCAAAAATAACTGCCTTGATCGGCGGCGCGCTACTCACTACAACTCGCCCCAGTTTTTACCCGTACTTACATCAACCCGCAAGCTAATCGGAAGTTCTGGTGCAACTGCTTCCATCGTCGACTTTAACACGTCACCGACAAACGCCGCCTCGCCCTCAGGACATTCCACCAAAATACTGTCATGAATCTGTAATATTTGTTCACCGCGACCGTTGAGCTTCGCATCAACTGCAATCATTGCACGCTTCATAAGATCCGCCTCAGTACCCTGAATCGGCATATTTGCTGCTGCGCGTTCGGCCGCTTGCCGCACCATAAAGTTGCTACTTTTAATATCGGGCGTTGGACGCCTGCGGCCATAGTATGTCTCGACATAGCCGTTATTTTTCGCCTGTGCAAGCGTTGCGTCAATGTATGCACGAATCGGTTTTCGGAGCTCAAAGTAATGGTCAATAAATTTCTTCGCCTCACCAAAACCCATACCTGTCGCAGCACTCAGACCGTGCGGACTCATGCCGTAGAGAACACCAAAGTTAATAACTTTAGCGTCACGACGCTGGCTCTTCGTCACCTCTGCAAGTGGAATTCCATACACATCGCTGGCTGTTTTTGTGTGGATATCAACGTCACCGTTAAAATCATCTATCAATTGCTGATCGCTAGCCAAGACGGCCGCCAACCGTAATTCAAATTGTGAGTAATCGGCGCTGACAAACACATGCCCTTTTTCGGGCACAAATGCCTCACGAATGCGGCGCCCAAGTTCGGTACGCACTGGAATATTCTGCAGGTTCGGGTTCGTACTACTGAGACGTCCAGTTGCCGCAACATCCTGATTAAACGTTGTATGGATCCGACCGCGTTCATCTACCTGTTTTGGCAGAGTATCAACATACGTATTCTGCAGCTTTGCCAGCTCGCGAGTCTGCTCAATCAGTTCGACGATCGGATGGAGTCCTCGCAATTTATCGAGTTCTTTCTGACCAGTGCTGTAGCCTGTTTTACCTTTTTTAATCCCGGCTGTTGGCAGCTGGAGCTTCGTAAATAATACTTCAGAAAGCTGAGCGGGGCTCCCGATATTAAACTCATACCCAACAAGCGTATACATTTCTTGTTCACGTGCTGAAAGCTCTTTAGTAAGCTCGGCACTCATCGTGTGTAAAAATTCGCTATCAAGCTTAATGCCTCGATGCTCCATCAAAAACAAATGTCGAACTAACGGAAAATCGAACTTGTGCGCAATATCAGCGATCTCTGGCTGCGATGCGAACGCCTCCTTTTGCCATTCATACACTTGCCACAAGCCGGCAATCGTATCCGTTACCGCCACGAGCTCCTGATCAACAAGTGCCGCAAGGCTCCGGTCGCGCCTGAGTGGATCAAGTAAAAATGCCGCCTGGCGAATATCGTGAATTGTCTCAAATATCGGCAATACTTCGTGACGCGCTAGCTGGTGATAAAGCTCCTTCACATCATAGGCAATCACCTGCGCAAATTCTAACGCGCGCCACAACGCGGGTGACACCTTTGGAATCGCCGTATGCATCACCGAGCGACCATCGAGCGAAAGATAAAACTCATCGTCAATCACGTGCATTGCAACCGGAGTTTCAATCGTCACATCGTCACGCCACGGCACCTCCTGCACTTCTCCCATTGGTGACGCAAAGTAGAGTGCAGTATCTTCAACCGGACGCATATGGTCAGGGAGTCGCTTAACAAGCGATGAAAATTCAAACTTTTTAAGCACTGCCGCCACCTTATCGAGGTGGGTATTGTTCGTACTCGCCTCATCAAGGTCGATTGCAATAGGTGCATCGGTAAAAATCCGTGCGAGCTGTTGGCTCATAAATGCATTATCGCGACCCGCCACCATTTTTGTATGCAGCGCGCCCTTAAGCTCATCAACATGCTCATACACACCCTCAAGCGTATCGTAGTCGCCGAGAAGTTTTTGAGCCGCCTTCGGTCCAACGCCCGCAACTCCCGGAATATTATCACTACTATCGCCCACCAGTGCTTTATAGTCGACAAACTGATCCACCCGTACGCCGTATTTTTCAGTGAATGCTTCGGCATCGTACGGTATTAAATCGGTACCACCTCGCTTGGTAATATACACCTGAGTGTGCGGTGCAATCAGCTGCAACATATCATAGTCACCTGATACTAAGCACGTTTCAATATCGTGCTCACCCGCCCACGCAGCAAAGGTACCCATAATATCGTCAGCCTCATAGCCATCAAGTTCATAGAGCGGCCAACCAAACGCATCCAGTATTTCACGGAGCATGGGGAGCTGTGCGTAAAAATCCTCTGGTGGCTTGGCGCGGCCGGCCTTATACTCAGCGAAGATTTCACTTCGTTTGGCGGTACTGGTACCCTTAATATCCCACGCAACCGCAATATAATCCGGCTTCAGTTGCTTAATAATTTCGATTGCAATACTCGCAAAGCCAAACACGCCGCCCGATGGGGTGCCGTCTTTGAGACTTAACCCTGGCATCGCATAGAATCCCCGATAAAATACTGATTTTCCGTCGATGATAGCAAGTCGTTTGGTCATAGTACCAGTATACGACACTACTGTTCTTGCCTACAGAGTTTCGCTACCAAATTAGCTAGTTGCATCTGCAGTTTTGCCACAGAATGCCGACTCGCATCGTCATAGTACACCGCCATCTCTTCAAGCGTTGTACCTGATACCCATGTATCCCACAGTTCTTTTTCCTGCGGTCGAAATTCGACAAGTGTCGCCTGCACGCGCAGATGTTGCATAATACGCTCCATGTCATCCGTCACCCCAGATTCAACTGCACGAAGTGTTGCCACAATATCTTCTTCAGTCCAGGAAATATCCGTCAAAATACGGTCAAGTTCATGAAAACACGCCTCCAGTTGGCGGCGTGTTTCGTTGACT
>JASLDG010000037.1 GCA_030146045.1 Candidatus Saccharimonadales bacterium
CCCACCGTCACAATCCATACGCGGTGGGTCGTCAAGAAATCAAACACCTGTTGGCTATCAGCCGGCATCACCAGTGCATTGCCCAGTGGCACCAACAAAAACGCACTCGCAAGTACCGCAAATGCCGCCGCACCCACAATCCGCAACGGCCCCTTCTCATATTTCGGACCACTAAACAAAAGTATGACCGCTGGGAGCAGCACTAGCACCGCTGCAACAACTGTTTCCAGTGGAGGCGATACCAGCACTAAACCGGCATCACGCACATACGGCGTGACGTCTTTTGCCCAGAGTTCACTCAGCATCGCACCTGCCGTCAGCGCCAACCCCAACACCCCAAATCGCCGTTTCGTCACATACGCCACCAAAAACAAAACAACCAAGATAATACCGACGACAATCGTTACATTCATACCTTTAGTATACTACGAGTGCTCGTATACTGCTTATGCGCCGACTTTGTCTTTTTTCGGTCGGCGTTTCGCGTTGAGCTCGATATACTCAATGATCGGCGTCGCCACATCGCGCTTTGTCACCTGTTCCACCCCAAACCCTGGACTCGCATTGACCTCAAGCACCAACGGTCCGTTACTGCTCCGCATCATGTCGACACCTGCCACATTCAGGCCCATCGCCTTGGCGGCTTTGACTGCCATTTTACGTTCTTCTTCAGTTAATTTCACGACCGTACCTTCGCCGCCTTTATGTAAATTCGAACGAAAGTCATCATCCAAACTCTGACGCTTCATGCTTGCTACTACTCGACTACCTACGACAAACGCACGAATATCAGTGCCGGCAGATTCCTTGATAAATTCTTGTAGCAAAATGTTCGTCCCATCATCATTTGTAAGATAAAATGCCTGCAACACCGACTTAGCCGCTTTTTTCGTTTCAGCCAATACAACGCCATTTCCGTGTGTACCACGCGCCAACTTGATAATTACCGGTGTTCCACCCAGCTTATCCAAAAGGTCATCAATATCAGCTGAATTACGCGACACGACCGTCTTTGGAATACCAACGCCCGCTTTTGCAAGGAGCTGCATACTACGTAGTTTATCGCGCGACCGAGCAATCGCAATCGAACTCGATACACTATACACACCCTGCATTTCCAGCTGGCGTACAATCGCCGTGCCATAGCGCGTCATATTGCTTGCAATCCGAGGAATAATCGCATCAAACTTCGTGAGATCTTCGCCGCGATAACTCACCGTTGGATTGCTTTTTTCGATCGAAGCGTAGCATTCCTTATATTTGATCACTTTTACTTCATGGCCACGAGCAATCGCCACCTCTTTGAGGCGTTTCGTCGAATAATTACCCGGTCCGTTTGATAGGATTGCGATTTTCATGATTCTTCCTCCTCAATTTGACGTTGCAGTTCTTTAATTCGCGCGTTTTCGGCATCACGCCTCGGCTCGCCCAAGCGCACATCAACCAAAAATTTACCGTGTAGTACATTCCGACCGATCAGTACAGGATATACCTGTGAGCTGCGATCAGCAATGGTAAAACTCGCGCGGATTTTTCGCTCCTTCAGCTTAACGCTCAAGCGGATTTTGAATCGACGATCCACATGTCCAGTCGAAGAAGCCACAACTTGCCGTTCATATGCCGCAAAAATATACTCGTGCGAATGACCAAAAAACTGCACAACCAAACCACCCCGCGCTTCGTCAACATGTGCCTTACCCCAAATTGAAGACGTGCGCGCACCACTATCAATCCGAGCCGGAACAGTCGCATCCTCTAATTCTCGAAACGTGACGTTCTCGGCGCGTCCAATCGTCGTCAATGCTTTTTTAGCAGAATGATCCATATCTATTGCCTAACCATGCGTGCAAAATAATCTGTATAAATCGCCAACTTCTCGTCGGTAAATGCGCCGCTCCCAATTTGCGGGCTGGCGTTCACTTCCAAAATATATGGCTTCATCTCTGGCAGCGAAAATAGCAGATCAACCCCGGCAATTTCACGACCTAAAATCCTTGCCGAACGTAGACACATCTCATTCAAATCTGGCGTGAGTGAATCAACTGGCAGCAAACTCGCATCTGCACCCTGAGAAGTATTGTTAAGATGTGTCTCATCTGGATTGTGACGTTGCCGCTTAATAATGAGCTTCACTTCATCACCCACAATGAGTACGCGCAAATCACTGTCATTTGGAATAAACTCTTGCGCAATAAATTCAAGTGGCTCATCCGCATGTTTGGCAAGTGTATCAGTGAACTCTGCTTCGCTCCTAATTAAGTAGTTTTCTTCGCCTGTTGATCCGTCGATTGATTTAAAAATGAACGGCGCGCCAAGCTCGCCTACACAGGTAGCATATTCGTGTGCCCACTGGGTACGCGTCATAAAAAGTGTTTGTGGAATCGGAATATGCTCGTGCGCCAAATAGCTCAACTGGCTCAACTTGGTAGTAATACCGTGTTGCAATAGTTCGGTGCAAACAAACGTCACGTTGCGACTGTTTAAATAGCGAGCAATCACCGATGCAATTTCCGAATAGCGAAAGAATGATTTGAAATATACAAAATCAAACGAATCAAGCGGCCGTCCGTCAGCGAGCGATATCGAATCACCCGTCGTGTCGAACCGCACTCGCACGTCATGATAGTTATGCCACTCAAGCTCCACCGCACTACCCATACGGTTCTGCAGATGCGCCACAAACTCATCGTTAATGGTGCGTGTTTCAGCCTGCTCGGCTGACGAAAGTATCAAAATCTTCTTCATAATATAACCTTGCTATTCTATCATTTTTATGGCAAAAAATCAATACCCTATACCCCTTTGTATTGTAGTCGACAAGCCGCAAAACGTATACTTGTATATTTACAATATTGGTGTTATAGTATTTTTATTCCGACACTCCGTCGGAGTGCCAACCGAGAGGCAGAATCATGGGATTCATCAGTGACGACGATCGTCGAGCGCAGCGCCAGTATGCCGTCTACAAAACAGCAGAAGAAGCCAGAATCCAGAAAGAGGCACGAGAAAAACTTCTCGAAGCATTCCGAGAGATCGGCACCAGTCTTGTCGCCTCTGCTCGCAAAAACTACATAGCGAGCGACGGGAGAGTAGAATACGCTTCTTCATCCGAGGTAAAGATATGCCACCCGCATGATGACGCAGCTCTCAATATATACGAGGAGGATCCAATCCTACTCATCGCTGCCATAGACCATGCCCTGGATATGTCCCATGGTCAAGACTATCAGTGGAGCTCACCACCTTACCTTGAGACTCAAATGGAATGCTGTGGGTGGGATAGCGGCCTACGAATACATGTAAGTATTAAGTTCACTCCACCCATCACCTAACCCCGTCCACCCGCTCGAGAAAACACCTCGCGGGGGCGGGGTGTTTTAATTGCAAATAATAACATTTGAACAAGGTTCATGGAGCTGACCGGGAAATTAAACTCTCCCGGTCAGCTCCTGTGTTGTCAGTTATCCCACGGCATGACCTTCGGCGGCTCTTGGAGCGCCTTGAGGAATACCAGAAGACTCCATGCTTGAGGCGGATTCAGCTTGCGCAAGTTAGCCTCGACATAGCTGTAGCGATCAATGTCCTCGTTATACAGAATCTGTAGCTGCGGTGGAGTCACTTCATCATTGATACATACCGCGAGCGCCTTACTATCGCGCTCGCCCACATGTACGCCTTCGTGCATCAGGCGAGTGACGCCGATGATATTTACCCACGCCCACCGCTTCTTGTCACCATGCCACACCTCTCGAGCTCGAAATTTCGCATAGCGATGCTCCGGTAGCCCGTTGGCTATAAGCGCTTGTAACGTGCGAGGAATTTCCTCGCAGACCTTTACGTACGCTTCATCGACCGAAATCTGCGGATCAACATATGCCGCTTCCTCTCGACGACGAAACGCGTCATCCACAAAACCCATGATGTATCCTATCTGTATACAGCACCCTGACTAAATTATTATAACATAATTTATAATTACTACAAATCAGTACTCGTACATAAACCCACATCGATTATCATTTCACATTCGATCTAGGGCCAGATACTTGCTAAAATATAAATTTATGCTATTATAGTACTATTCCAGCACCTTGTTGGCGTACCTACTTATGGGAAGGATTACTCATGAATCCGCAGTCAAGTCTCGGAGATATACGAGCGATGCAGCAGGAGATCACGAAAACACTCCATGACAAGTTTGTCGGAGATATTCGTGCATTTCGTGCGCAGTTTGGATCAGTGCCATATGCCCATCTCACATGGATGAATTCGTTCCGCGTAAGTGACGACCAACCAAAATCAGCCCTAACAACCTGGCTAACCGCGGCCGCAAGGGAAGCATTCAACCAGAGCATCAGTACGCTTGAAATTGAAGCAGAAAGAGTTGGCAAGGAGCACACAGACGTCGAGACAATAACCGCTATCGATAGCGGTTGGTATACGAATATACGTCTCGAAGATCCGATATGGCGCTCCAACTCACGTGTCGTAACCGCTATTATCGAGATTGGGTGCTATTTCAACCCACCCTTCACCTAACCCCATCCCTGCTCGAGAAAACACCTCGCGGGGCGGGGTGTTTTTAATATCAACTACAAACTCTGTCTATGATATGTTGTTTAGATTACTAAGCTCAGTAAGGGCTTTTCGAGCAGCAGAGGTAATACTTCCCTTGAGTTGAGGGTCATTCAATGCCTCTCTAGCATTATCTATGAGAGTTGAAACCTCAGAGCTAAATTCCACGCCATTGCTAACCTGCCTCACAACAGCCTCTTCATTGTTGTTATAGCGCTTGATAACATCAATGTATTGCTTAATTGCCGCAGGGTCTGCGCCAACAAGCTTCTCTGGTCCGTTTTTACCACCTTCAAGAGTCTGTACAACCATCTTAATGAACCCTTCTCCAGGAGTCGTAGACGAGCCTGCCTTACCCTGATCGATCAGATCAAGCGACTTGCTACCGACATACGGCAGCTTGGCCGAGAACTGCTTCATAGCAATCTCTTTCACCGTACTGTTGAGAGAGCTATACCCAGCATCTTGGTTGTCGGACACGTGCTGCATAAACATTTGGAAATCTGCTGCACTTGATTCTTGCATAAACTTAGTCGCTGCCGCATCGTGCATTGCATCACCGATCGCACTTGCGTCAAAGGTGAAGGTACGACCTTCACTGTCTTTACCAACCACTCCACTACCACCCATTGCGAGAATTTTCAGGTGATCAGTATCAATACCTCTACTAAAGTGCTTGAGGAGCTCTGTTGATGCAGCTTGTTTTTTGCCAAAATCTTCACGCAAGTCTTGAGTAGCCCGTGCTGTTGCTATCATCTTGCCCATTTCACCACCTATACCGCCTGCCTCAACTGCAAGATCAGAATCATCCAAGATCGCCTTAGCATACTGAGCACCCTGAGCAGATTGAGCGTACGCAGCTCTCTGTGCCAACGCTCTTGATTCATTACTCTCCCGGGCTGCCTGTGCAGCTACCCGATTACCAAATTCAAGCTGCTCAGCTGTCGGCATCATACCTGGCGTCACGCCAAACTGATGCGTGTTCTTACCAGCACGCATTTCTTGCCATGCAGCTTCTTGTCGTGCTTCGAGATTTTTCGTCTTGTCTTCGTTCAGTTTTGTTTGCGCAATTGCATTCGAAATCGTAGCGTCTTTAATTTTCATATTAGCAATTTCGAGATTCGACACCGATTTTCCAACATTTTTCATAACGTCTGCCTCTGCCATTGACTTGTGGTGGCGATGGCTACGAGGATCATTCTCCCAACCTGCTTCCAGCCATTCTTCGCCCTGCTTTTTCCAGCTGTCACGATGTTTCTGATCTTTGGCGCGATTATATGCGTACCTCTGGAATCGATTACCACCACCGTTGGCAACACGCTTAAATGTCTGACCACGCTTTGCTTCTGCCTTGTCCGTCGCCCAGTTGCGCGTACGGTCGACTAGACCCTTCTTTGGATCGTTCATCATGCCAGCAAATCGACCAAGCAATGAACCGCTAAACTTCACCAAAAATGGCGTGACAACAAGTGGCGCTGCCTGAATAAACAATGCCAAGAGCTTCACGCTCAAATCGTCCGTACTGCCCATGACAATATGTGATGCCAATTGCGAACCACCAAAGAGAAGCGAGAACATCGGGAAAACAAGGAGCATCGTAATCAACAGGTCTTTCCACTTTTCGTACCATTTCTCGGTATTTGGAAGCAGCATCGCCACAAATGCGAGCGGTGATGCAACAATCAGGACAATAATAAGTGCCTGGCGAGCAGCCAGGATAATAACCGCAATGAGAACCGCAATGAGTGCCCCTACCAAGACAGGCGCAAGCATAAGGCCAAGCGAACTAAATGTACCGGCAATAGTGCCACCAGCATACGCCTTCAGTCCGACGAGGCCTGCGGCACCAACCGCCCCACCACTCATAATATACTCAGTAAAGTTTTTCCAAGATATGGCTGTAGTGCCGCCTGTCTGTGGGATTGATTTTCGAATATCCACCAGTGCTTGCTGAATACCTTGTCCCAAAATGTTCGAGATATCGACCGCAATCGCACAAATATAATACGAAATATTTACTAATACCGCCGCCACAATCAGCTTTGGAATCATTTTCTTGATTTCATAATTACTAAGGCCCTGCGAAGTGATCTGCGCATAGATAATCATCAGAAATGCCAGCACGAAGCACATATTCGCAAGACTTCGAGCAATTTCCCATGATTTAAAGAGGGCATTATCTCGGTCAGTCGTAATCGGCTGTACGACAAGATAGTTTGCAATCAGCTTAAAGATGCCATCCATACCTGTCGCAATCCAGCGTGACATCTGGCACACAATCCAGCCAACACCGGCAATAGCACATTGCGACTTATTACCATCATTCGCCTTTTTCTCACCCAATGTTGCATCGGTTGGCGGCCCAGGGCTCGAATACGTACCGTCATTATTCAACGTATATTCGATAACTTTTAGTTTCGTTTCTTTGGTCGTATCAGCACCTTGCTCGTAATACAGTACACTGACTTTGCCAGCAGCTTCGTCTTTGCGGCTAAATACCGTAGCACCCGCAGGAATACCAGGAATATTCTGGGTTGAATCGGGTTGATACTCTTTACCGTCGTAGACGATATTATCGTTTTGCCATTCCGCTTTACCCGGAGCGGCGGCAGCAGGCTGACTATAGAGGAGTGCGCCAAACAGGGTCGTCAGAATGGCGGCCGTGAAAAGCGCAGCAAGGGCGCGCAGAGAAAAATTACCTCGAAGGGGCAATCTGTACACTTCCCACATATCCCTTTCATTGTAGCACGTTTTAGCAAAATAGTCAAGTATATTATGCTTATGATACCTACTGCAGTGAAAAGTTGAGAGGAGGGGGTCCCGATAAGGGTGCTGACCGCTGTTATGCGGTCAGCACCCTTAGTGGCCACCAAGGTTTTTCCACGTATGCTCGCGGGTATTCACCTTGGTGCCTTGGGTCCAGTATTTCTTCTGCCAGAACCTGCCAGGCCGAAGCGTTGTCTGCGCGGTGTAGACCTTTTCGTCGGTCTTGGCGTCGTTCTCATCGGAATCGTTGACCTGCTCACGATATCCGTAGAACCAGGCAGCCCAAATCGCGAAAACCACGACAAGCGCCCATGCGATGAACGGATGCACTTCATGGAGCGCAAACCAGCAAATCGCCACAAAGACAAAGAAAATAATGCCACCCATAGTACTCACCTTCCTCTCAATATGCTATACAAGACTCTCTTGTATAGCACCTTTATAGCATATTTATAATATTAAGTCAATTTAGAAAAGGCTGCGCTTTTTGGCGCCGTTGAATTGTTCCAGCAATTCCTTCTGTTTTTTAGACAGCTTGGTTGGCGTATCTACGACAATACTCACAATATGCGCGCCGCGTGTTTCGTTGCGCAGGTGCGGTACACCATGCTTCGACAGTTTAAAATCAGTCCCACTCTGCGTACCTGCCGGCACTTTCATGCGTACCATACCATCCACCGTTTCGACATCAATTTCAGTACCAAGTGCAGCATCAATCATTGATACATGCTCTTCGCTCAAGATAAGATCACCCTCACGCGTGAATTTACGATGCGCCTTAACTCGTACATGCACATATAAATCACCACGTGCACCGTCGCCAATCGCCTCGCCACGTTCACGGAGACGAATCGTCGCGCCGTCATCGATACCGGCCGGAATCTTAACTGTGATCGACTGCTTGCGACGTTCGGTACCCTTGCCGTGACACACCGTACAGACCTTTTCTGGCACCTTGCCGCGACCTTGGCAGGTTTCACACGTCACTGCCTGCTGGATTTGCCCAAACATCGTATTCATGACGCGTGTTTGCTGACCAGCACCATTGCAGGTCGGGCAGGTCTTCATATTGTAGCCTGGTTCGACCGTCGTGCCTTTACAATGCGAACATTCGTCATCCATGGTTAGTTCCAGCGTTTCTTCAACCCCGAATACTGCCTGCTCAAATGTGAGCGTCGTGCTGGTCTCAACATCGCGACCGCGCCGCGGACCACGGTGCGCTTGCTGACCACCACCAAAGAATTGGCTAAAGATATCACCGAGACCGCCATCACCAAAATCGAAATTCACGTTCTGACCGTTAAATCCGCCAAAGCCTTCGAACGGATTGCCGCCCGCTGCGCCGCCACTCGCACCACCTACGCCCGCATGACCGAATTGATCGTATCGCTGGCGCTTTTGCTGGTCTTTGAGTACTTCGTACGCCTCGTTTACCTCTTTGAATTTGGCCTCGTCACCGCCCTCTTTGTCAGGGTGATACTTGACCGCCGCTTTTCGAAAGGCTTTTTTGATTTCATCAGCACTGGCGCTTTTTTGCACCCCAAGAACTTCGTAATAATCACGCTTACTCATCTGTTACTAGTATAGACTTTTAGCACTCATAATGCAAGAGTGCTAAAAACTCTGACGAATATGCGAGAAGCTAAATTCCCAGTCGGCGTCGGTCTTTTTCTTCGGGTTAAAGATATTTTGAGGATCATAAAGCTGCTTTACATCCTTCATATATCCCAAAACTTCAGCGCCATACTGCGCTTCAAGCCATGGCCCACGTACCATACCATCGTTATGCTCGCCACTAATACTGCCTCCGTAGTGCAGTACCAATTCGTTTACTTCTTTTTGGGCTGGCTCGAGCTTTGCTCGCTCCTTTGGATCTTCGATCTTCATCAGTGGAATCACATGGAAATTTCCATCACCCAAATGTCCGGCAATCGTCGCCATCAGTTTATATTTCTTAATGATTGTGCGCAGTTGCGGTAAAAATGCAGTTAGATGTTCTGGCGGCACAACAAAATCATCAATAAATGGCGCCGTGTGCTTGTCTTTTACCTTACTTCTCAGCAAGTTAAAGCTCTCTCGGCGCATAAGCCAAAACTTTTTACTCTTAGCCTCTGTATTGTCTTCTTCCATATAGGTAAAGTTTTTGAATACCGCCAAACTTTTTTTGGCTTCATGTACCTTCGTCGCAACTTCTTCCGGTGTTTCACCCGTAAACTCAATCAATAGAATCATTTTTGGCACTCCGCGTATCAATGCCAACCCATCTGGAATCAATTGTAGGCACATCTGCACCCACGGCCAAAATCCAATACGGGTAATGAAGGCAAAGATAAACTTGAAGCTAAGCCACAGCGTATTATCGTCAAAGCATTCAAACGTCGCTGGCTTGTGGGTAAGCACCGCCGGAATCACCTCGCCAAGATTATCGATATCTTTCATATAGCACACCAATGTACCTGAATGCTTTGGTCGCGGCACCAAACTAAACGTAATGTCTGTCACAATACCAAGCGTTCCTTGAGCACCAACAAACAGTTTTGTAAGATCAAAAATACCCGTTTCACGATTCCAGACGTTCCAGAGATGGTATCCAGTTGAATCTTTCGTGACATTTGGTCGCGCTGCTTGAATGGTGTCGTAATTTTTCTCAAGCAGTTCGAATGTCTTGCCATACAACATACCTTCGTAATCGCCCTGACTGATCTTAGCCGCAAGCTCCTGCTTATTTAGCGGTTTGACTGTGTACTCGTTACCGTCAGCCAACACAACCTTGAGTTCGGTCACAAAATTATCAGTCTTACCAAATTCAAGCGATTTCTCACCGCCCGAATTATTGCTCACCATACCGCCCACACTTGCCAGCTCACGACTTGCCGGATAACTTGGTAGGAGTCCATCCTGCTTAAACGTCTCAACCTCAAACTCACGGTACAGCATACCCGGCTGCACACGTGCGGCTGTAGGTGATACGTCCTCGAGTTTGTTCATATATTTACTGACGTCGAGGACAATCGATTCACCAATCGCCGCACCCGACATATCGGTCCCGCGCGAACGTGGCGTAATGCTCAGCTCTGGGTGTGCCTGCTTGTTTTCGGCAACAAACTTGACCGCAGCTTTAATATCGTCGGCATCTTTCGGGAATCCAACAACCTGCGGCTTAAGCTCAAATAAGCTCGCATCATGAGAATAAAATTCACGAGTCTCGTCAGTAGTATCGAGCTCACCTTTAAAAATCTGTGCAAGGGCATCACGCATATCATCCATATATGACCACTGTACACGGCGGCGCAGATTAACACAAGCATTACACTTACCGGATAATGTGTCGAATGATGCCGTATATCTCTTGGTACGATGCAAACAAAAGGAGCAGAATTACCACGACAAGCACCGGAAAGATCACCCATTCTTCAACCCACTTACCGGTGGTAATACGAAACTTCTTCATGGGTGGAAATCCGAATTTCAGCGGAATAGGCAAGAGCCACGGCACACCTTCTTTGGTAAAACTATCCATGATCAAATGACTGAACATGCCAATCATAAACGCCCACCAAATAATGCCTATCTCAAGGCTCGGCGTAATAGGATGAACCGTTTGTAAAAGAAGCCATAACAACCACCCGACCAGTGCCATGCCTATCAGCGAATGGGTTAAAAACCGGTGACCGCCCAGCATTTTAGCAATCATCCGCCCCACTACCCCACCAATGGGCAAGTTTCGCCAAAATGGCGCGGTTGGCTGGTCGATATCTGGTGCAATACCCCCAAGCTGATTTGCCAAAAACGCCACCACGACGGTCACCAAGCTCAACTGGGGTAACTGCGGCGCCACGATGGCCGTCACGACGATCAAACCCGCAACAGCAGCGGCATCATGGGTGCGTGCTTTCATAGCCCAACTATAGCACAAGTAGTACTGTGCTATAGTTGGGCTATGCAACGCTTTTTTCGAACCATCGGCATCATTTTTGGCACCTTACGCGCGGAATACCGTCAAATCGTCAACCGTTACTTTGGCACCATTGAACGATTTGATGGCGACGCTCAGATGATCTGCAAACAGATCGTTGACCGTCTCTGGGAAGGAGACTTCTATCGTACCAGTCTTGGGCATTTTAATTTCTTTTGGATGCGCGATTTCGGCACAGTCGCCGCATCACTCTGTGCGCTCGGCCACGACGCTCGGGTGCGCCATACCCTCAACTGGGCACTTATGCAGTACATGAAATCAAATCATGTCACGCAGTGTATCGACCGTGCCGGTAACGCGTTTAACGCACCGGCCAAAAAAAGCGTCGACGCATTGCCATGGCTCCTCCATAGCCTGGTGGTGAGCGAATACAAGCTTCGTAGTATCGAGAAAACATTCCTTAACGAGCGACTGGCCAATTTTGTACAGGTCTACCTCGACCCTACGGCCGGTGACCTCAAGCCTGGTCTTCACTACGCCGAGCTCCGTGACGCCGTCTACTACGACCGGAGTGCCTACGCCATCACCCTGATCGCGCGCATGAGCGTCTGCGCCGAACAGCTTGGTCTTGATTTTCCATTCAGTGCCGATACGTACCGGCACATTCTGCTCGACACATACTGGCAGGGGGAGTATTTTAAGGCGGACCGCAAAAATGGCGCCTATAGCTCCGAATGTGCTCTGATGCCGTTTTTCCTCAATATCATTGATGATGTCGAAAAGCTCAAGCGCACCGTCGCCTACGTGCGCCGCGAGGGCTACCAGAAGCTCTCACCACTTGAGTACTGCAAAGACTGGAAAGGCTTTCGATTTCGCCTAGGTATGGGACCATGGATTATGCCCAACTACACTGGCACGACTATCTGGACCTGGCACGCTACCTTCTATCTCCATATACTCGACCGCTACAATCTACCCGAGTACGCAGAAGAATATCGCAAATTCGCCAGCTTAATTGAGCGTCACGGCACCTATCCAGAACTCCTTAACCCTGACGGCACGTGGTACAAAGCGCCATTTTACAAAAGCGACCCAGGGATGGTCTGGGCCGCGCTCTTGCTTGAACTCCCCGCACCTGCCGCGAGCTCATCCGATAGAAACTAGGCTTTTTTGCCGGTAATCGCTTTCCAGATTAGCAGCACAATCACTGCACCCACCACCGCGACGACAAAGCTCCAGATATTAAAGCCAGTCACGCCTGACCCGCCTAGCAAACTAAAAACCCAGCCACCGACAACGCCGCCTAAAATACCCGCAATAATATTACCGATGACCCCTTGGCTCTTATCGGTACCGACAAACTTTGAGGCAATCCAGCCTGCAAATCCGCCCAAGATGATCCAACCGATTGGTCCCATTACGTCCATGCTACCCTCCTTTGGTTATACTTGTAGCTTCTATTATACTCTTCTTTACAATTGAGCGACAGCCCTATATTGCTATTTTTATGTAAATATGATATAATTATAACAGTGTCAACATCACCGTTGGCACTATGACCGAAAGGGAGCACATGCCCACCACCCTGACCGTCGTCCGGGGCAACCGGATGTACGTCGCCGAACTCCTCATCAACGGTCGCGCAGCGCGCGAGATCGCCAAGGTCATCCCCAGACCGACGGACGAGGAGCTGTACCGCGCTCAGGCTCACGCTCAGAAGTGCGGGATCGTACCCAGCACCCTGGTCTGGATCTACAGGAACCAGATCGAGGTCTGCCAGTACAATGGCCAGATCTTCATCAAAACCATTCTGGGGTCAGGTCGCGGCCAGACCGCCGCGCTCGATACTCTCGTCGGTGACCGAATCAGCCGGCTCCGCAAGGACCTGGGCCGCGAAGTTCGCGGTGGCAACTACGGAGAGAAGTGCAAGTCGCTTCACCTCCACCATGCCGACATCGAGCGCATCATCACGATGCTCGACGCCGAGGTCATCGAGCAGGGAAGCAGCGTTGCCTTCCTGTATCAAGGCTCTCCGGTGGAAGTGGAGGTCTAACCTTCCGGTCAAAGCCCGTGCCGTGTCCCTCGCGACCAGCACGGGCTTACCCCCTTGTTTTATCTACAGACACCCACTATTGGGTGTTTTTGTTGTCATACGTTATTTGCAATACCGCACATAAGGTTGTAAAATCATTCCAAGCTTCACTCGGGAAGCCCTTCCGATGAGAGGAATTACAATGAACACGAACAGTACGGCGTCGTTGTCCGTAGCACATCGCCCAGCCGTCTACCTGGAGATGATCGCTCCACAAGGGAAAGCACTCGTTATACAGCCGACACTGCTTGGTCGCAGGCAACTCAATAATTTCTGGCGCGAGTGGCTGAGCGATCTGTTGCTCTCAAGCCCGATTCAGTACAAGGTAGCGATCTTGTACCACAAGAACAGTGTGACCATCCGACCACGTCATGGATCGATCGAAGATATCGCGGTTGAGATCATGAAGGCCGCTGAAGTGATTCGCCCCCTCAGGGTGTTCACTCGCCGTATCGGCCACAACGCGCGCTTAATGTCATTCGAGGTAGACTGCCAGCTCACGTCTTCGCAGGTTGAGGCAATCAAAAATTCATCTTCCCCATGCAAAGATACAGCGACACGCTACCTTAGGTAATGACGGGTGGTATGGCGGGCTTTTCGAGATCAACCGCTCGCAGAGCAGATGCCCGCTCTCGATTGGCGAGCTCGGGCGCATGTTCGAGTACAAGTTCGCCCTGATTGCCGGACAGTAGTCCCATCATCGGAACGAGCCGCCTTCGGGCGGCTCCTCTTCCATACTTGACATAATATAATTAATTTGATATAATATTCACAATCCTTTCGAGGAATATTCTTGGTGTATGCCAAGTGGTCGATCGGGTGACTGATCGATATCACCTGCTGAGAAATCAGCTCAATGAGGAAAGGTGTGCCATGCACCACCCGCACATTCAGGTTCAGAACGACGGCACCGCGATGGTCGACAACAACACGATCGTCATCGACTTCAGCGGTATGCCACTACGACAGCTCGTGGCCATGCGTCGACTCGGTATCGGTATGGCCGCCAAGACGTGCAGCAACTGGACGGAGGCCGCTACGGCCACTGTCCGAGCCGTACATCGGTACCTCGATGAGGCGTTCAAGCCGACCGTCGGCTACGACGACGAGCTGTTCACCATCACCATCGCGGTGGAGCAGGGTGACGTCGAGTCGATCTACCAGGCGGTCATCGGATTCTTCCAGCGCGAGAACATTCGCATTGGCAAGCCCACCGGCATCCGCGGCCTCGCGTCCTGATCCTGGACACCACCCAAAAGCCCCGCACCGATCACTCGGTGCGGGGCTCGTCCCTCTTTAGAGATTTTTCAGGCGAGATTATTTCTCGTCTTTTTTGTCGTCGACAACTTCGCCTTCAACTGGCTCGTCTTTGTCAGCCTTTGCGTCGCCATCTTCAGAAACAGGTGCCTCGTCCTTACTTGCGGCTTCGTACATCTTGGCACCGATTGGCATGATTTTGTCGTTCAATGCTTTTACGGCTGCCTCGAGCTCATCTTTGTCTGCACTCGTGTTTTCTTTGACTTTTTTCGCCTCAGTCACCGCTTCTTCGATTATCTTTTTGTCGTCATCAGAAATCTTATCCTTGTACTCGTCGGGCATCTTTTCTGCCTGGTAAATACCATTCTCAAGCTGGTTACGCGCGTCGACTGCTTCGCGCTTTTTCTTGTCTTCATCCGCGTGAGCTTCGGCCTCTTTTTGGGCTTTTTCGATATCTTCTTTGCTCATGTTACCACTGTCTTGGATAGTAACTGAGTTTTCTTTGCCCGTACCCTTGTCTTTGGCAGTCACGTTCAAGATACCGTTGGCATCGAGGCTAAATGTCACCTCGACCTGCGGCACACCGCGAGGTGCTGGCGCGATACCATCGAGGATGAATCGACCGAGGGATTTATTGTCGCTCGCCATTTCGCGCTCACCTTGCAATACATGAATCTCAACTTGCGGCTGATTGTCAGCGGCGGTACTAAATGTCTCACTCTTCGATGTTGGGATGGTGGTATTACGCTCGATCAGCTTGGTCGATACGCCACCCATTGTCTCGATACCGAGGCTGAGCGGAGTTACATCAAGGAGCAACACGTCTTTGACATCACCCTGCAATACACCACCCTGAATCGCCGCACCGACCGCCACGACCTCGTCTGGGTTCACACCCTGGAGCGGGTCTTTGCCAAAGATGCCCTTGACCTTCTCTACCACTGCTGGCATACGGGTCATACCACCGACAAGCACGACTTCATCAATATCCTTCGCGCTCAGATCAGCGTCTTTGAGTGCTTTTTCGACAGGCTCCGCAAGGCGACCGATTAGGTCTTTGACTAATTCTTCGAGCTTGGCACGAGTCAACGTATACTCGAAATGCTTTGGACCATCAGCGTCAGCGGTAATAAATGGCAGATTCACTTCATAGCTGGTCGTTGTCGAGAGCTCCTTCTTGGCCTTTTCTGCTTCATCCTTGAGACGCTGGAGTGCAGCGTTGTCGCCCTTGAGATCCACCCCTTCGTTTTTCTTGAACTCTGCGATGAAATGATCGACGATACGATTGTCGAAATCTTCACCACCAAGGTGTGTGTCGCCATTGGTTGAGCGAACTTCAAACACGCCATCACCGAGTTCGAGGATTGAGACGTCGAAGGTACCACCACCAAGGTCGAAGACAGCAATCTTCTCTTCTTTTTTGTTCTCGAGACCATAGGCAAGAGCTGCCGCTGTTGGCTCGTTGATAATACGCTTGACCTCAAGGCCAGCGATCTTGCCAGCGTCTTTGGTCGCCTGACGCTGCGAGTCATCGAAGTACGCAGGAACGGTAATAACCGCTTCGGTGACTTTTTCGCCGAGGAACGCCTCTGCGTCAGCCTTGATTTTACTTAGAATCATCGCCGAGACTTCTTCTGGTGTGTATTCTTTGTCGCCCATCTTGACCGCTACACCGTCGCCTTTTTTGACGATTTCGTACGGCATGATGTCATGGTCTTTTTGGACCTCTTGGTCGCTAAACTTGCGGCCGATCAGACGTTTAACACCGTAAATAGTGTTCTTAGCGTTAGTCACGCGCTGACGCTGCGCAACTTGTCCGACGAGGCGTTCGCCTTTTTTATTGATCGCAACCACGCTTGGCGTCGTGCGGTTACCTTCGGCATTGGCGATAACTTCTGGTTTGCCTGCCACCATGTAGGCAAACGCTGAGTTCGTCGTACCGAGGTCAATTCCGATAATCTTACCCATATGTATCTCTCCTATTCAGTTAGATTAATGTATCAAATAGTATGTATTCATTTTAGCACTCTACTATATAGATTGCCAATATCTTTAGTATATATAAATTAGCACTCTAATGTCAAGAGTGCTAATTTTTGTTTTTTCACCTCTTATGATACACTCGTGGCATGATATTCCTTATCATCGCGGGATGTGCGGTGGTGTGCCTCGTGTTGGCTGCCTACTTTACCAATCCGTTCAACCGCCTGACGATCATTCGCCATACGTACCGCGCCGAGATGAAGCGAGGAATCCTCACCGCCATTGATGACAATCACCTACTGCAGGTTAAACAATCACGCGCTCGCCGCTGGTTTGCCGTCCTGAAAAACGGCATCCATATCGTAAATAGTCGCTGGCATAAAAGCCCCGCAAGCCGCAATACGACAGTCAATGAAATCATAGCTGATATCTATACACTCCGGTTTAACCCGAAAAAACTGCTTTTAACATCTGGCGACCACTTCAGTGCCTTATTCGTACGTAACCTCGGTGTTTTTTACTATCCAACGCTCGACACACACATTCCATCAACCGAGCAGCAGTGGCACGACCGACAAATGGTATACATACAAACACTTGCCTATGCGCTCGGTACCTTTGCCAAGCAGTCCGAGCTCACAACAACCATTGTTCCAACCGGCCGCCGTACTGCTACCTGCGTCAATTTCTACGCATATCCATCTGACACACTCTACGGCATGCTTTATGCGCTCGCGCATGTACTCGACAAAGAGTCAGGGCGTCCAGTAACATACGGTGGCATTTCACGGCCGCTGGATACCGTCCCGGCTGCGCATGTCCTCCTTGATACCTATAAAACATCGCTCATAGGGCATTATCATCGTTACCGTGAAAAAGTCTTTGACGAAAGACGTGGGCTCGTTAATCCCATGGTACGCATGTCCGGCGCCAAGGATATCACCAAGCGCAGCTCTGCATTTTACGATAATGTGATTTTCTGGAAAACAACCGAGCTTGCGATGACACTTGGACTCATTCCACACGACCCAAAGTTTTTGGCAACGCTCAAAGCGCGAATTCTAAAGACATTTTGGCTCGAACATGAGGGCTACTTTCTTGAGGATTTATCGAAAGAAGGCAAAGATGAAAAATATTATTCGAGTGACTGGCTGATAGTGCTCGCAACCGGATTTTTGTCGCCATCAAAACAAGGGGAGCGTCAGTATTTCACTCGCAGCATCGATTATATCCATACCATGAACATCGACCGACCATTCGCAATCAAGTATCAGCATGAAACCCGTGCTCATCGTCAATTCGCCGCCGTACGACTCGTGGTCGCGAGCTATGGAGGCGACAGCATCTGGAGCTTCTGGGGAATGGAATACATCAAAACATTACTTGCGCTGTATCGTATCACCAAAAAGCAGTGGTATCTTGAGGAAGCCGACTATCACATCGCAAAATACGAAGAAATGATAGTTAAGTACGGTGGCTTTCCTGAACTCTATGATGCACACGGAGACATGATGCAGACCGCCTTTTATCGAAGTGTTCGTCAAACTGGCTGGGTAATAGGATTTGATCAGGTGCGTACATTACGTCGTACAATAGAATCCTAACGCTTTTCTTCTTCATATTCATGCTATACTGCATGCAGAATAATACGAGAAAAGGATGGGTATGCGTAAAAGTGGATTTAGTACGATTGAAATAATATTACTTGTAGCAGTCATCGGCTTGCTCGCAGCTGTCGGCTATCTGTTTGTACAATCGGCACAAAAACAACAAGGCAATGACAATACCACCACACCAACTCACGCGTCGAAGACAACAAAACCAGAATCTAACAATGACGAATCAAAGGTGGCACTTGAAGCCGTACAAGCATTCTATAAAAAAATTCTCAGCCAACCAGATCGCACCATGTATGCACCAAGCGCGTGGGTAAGTGACGGCTATGTGACGGAAGCGGCAGCCGATCAATATAAGAATGCGACCGGTATGGATATCACGACCTGTAGCCAGAATCCTTTGGACTACGATAAATATACGTTCGCCGAGCCAACTATCAGTGGGGCAACTGGTATGGTACACATTTCAGGTAAATATGAAATGGGTGATGAGACCATGATCATGGTGAGCCTCGTTAAGGATGGTACTACCTGGAAGATCGACAAATTCAGTTGCACAATGTAGAGCGCTGCACTATCAACAAAAATACCCCTCCTAGAGGGGTATCTTTATAGTTGCATCACCTACTGACGAGTGACTTTCACCATTGCGTGGCGAATTGGATAGCCGTTCAAGGTATAGCCTGCTTGCAACTCTTCAGCGACAACTTCGTTCTCACCCTCTGCTTCTTCGTCAATTTGAATCGCTTCATGGAGTTCGGGATTAAATTCAACTCCTGGTGTCGCGTCGATACGACGAACATTCAACTTTTCGAGCGATGTATTGAGCTGCTTCACCAAGCTCGCTACGCCTTGCGCCCATTTATTTTCCTGGAGCTCTTCTGGCGTATGAGCAATGGCACGTTCAATATTGTCAATGACAGGGAGCAGCTGCATAATCGCGCTTGTCTGACCTGCATCGCGCGCAACCGACTTCTCCTGTTCAACACGCTTGCGGTAGTTTTCAAAATCTGCACGTGTCCGCTGCACATCAGCGGTCAGCTCAGCAATTTGCTGCGCCATCACCTCATATTGTTCGTCTCTTTCTTCGTTGTTCGTATCAACAGTATCTGCCATCGTATCGTTCCTTTTCCTATTTCTTGTTTCGTTGTGTACGCTTGAACGGCCACCATGCTTCGGCATCTATACTACCAGCGCTAAACATCATAATCAGCAGGCCGCCAACTATACAAAATACCACTACTGCGATAGCAACGAGCCACACTGGCCAACCACCAATAAGGTGTCCGAGCCACTCAGCAACATCCATCCTACAACACCTCCTCGAGCATGGCACCGGCATGGCGCACAAGCTGCATTACTCTGGCGTAGCTTTGGCGTGTTGGTCCCAGTACCCCGATATAGCTGCGGTCGCTGTACGGCGAACGAAACCGACTAACAATAAGACTCGCACCGCTGGTTTTGCCAATTGGGTTTTCAGAACCAATAAAGACATTCAGCGGTTCGTTCGGCGCTGCTTCACGGAGCCATGGCTCGAGATTGTCGAGTAGTCGAGCAACCGCTTGCGCATGATTACCTTGCATAAATTCTGGCTGCGAGAAAAGGTTTCCCATACCATTAATGTAGAGTTGGTCACCAATCGTCGCAAGACCCAAATTATGCGTCAAATCCACTAGACTGTCGACCGCGCTCCGAATTGCTCGGTCGGCACGATCACCATGCGTTGCGACGCGCGCTTCGATCGCTCTCGCACTGCGATCGAGGGCCATGTCTTGCGTTGGCGCCTCCGTGAGTCGATTGACATACATACGATACCCCTGGTCGGTTGGGATGCGGCCAGCACTCGTATGCGGCTGCTCAATCAGTCCCATATCCTCAAGCCGCACCATCTCACTCCGTATCGTCGCACTTGATACTCCGAACAATTTTGCGAGCGTGACACTCCCAACAGGTACAGCGACTTCAGCATACTGCTCGATAATCGCAATCAGAATCTGCATTTGGCGTTCGGTCATACTTTTATTATAGCGCAGAATTAGCACTCATGCAATATGAGTGCTAATTTACCGACCGAAGCGTATCAAGCAAATCACGTGCCCGCAGTCGTGCCTCGTCATCATGCCTGTTAAAGCTATCTTTACGATGCGCGATTTCGCTTATTACTCGTACTGCTCGCTCAAGATCATCGTTAATAATAAAGTGATAGTAGGGAACCTCATCAAGCGCATGGGTGAGCTCTTTGATGGCACTTTCACGCCGCTTCGGCCACTCCGCCTCGAATGCTTCGGTTGATTCATATCGCTTTGCTAAGCGCTCACGCCATGTCGCGAAGTCAGGCGGCACAATAAAGAGCGCCGTAACTGCCGATGAAATTGCTCGGTATTCGTCAACTCCTTGTACGTCAAGATCTGTCACGGCGATTTTATCAGCATCATGGACCGTCTGGAGTGCTGCGATAGACGTACCGTAAATAGTGCCATGCACGTACTTCGCCTCAATAAATGCTTGCTTTTCAAGCATGAGCTCCGCTTCATGCGTATTGATGAAATGGTAATCGATGCCATTCTGCTCTTCCTCACCATTATTACTACGCGGCGCACGCGTCGTATGCGAAACAATATCCATAAAATCGCTACCAGCAAGCAGTTGAGATTTAATCGTGTCCTTGCCTGCGCCGGAAATCCCCACCAATAAGACAATACGCGTTGCTTCGATTAATTCACGCGCTTCAACCGGCGTGTGATATTGAGTAACCATAGTTTCAAGATTCATTTTACTTAGTATAGCAAACTAGTCCCGCTTCAACATCACCGTAAATGCTTCACTCGGAATATCAACTTTTCCAAATCGCTTCATACGCTTCTTGCCCTTAGCTTGTTTAGCGAGCACTTTCTTTTTGCGCGAAACGTCACCGCCATAGAGACCAGTTGTCACATCCTTGCGATACGCGCTTAAATCTTCGCGCGCGATGAAACGTCCGCCAATCGCCGCTTGCAAAGCCACTTGGAAGTTCTGTCGCGGTATGACGTCTTTGAGTTTTTTAACGACCACACGCCCCAGTCCATCGGCTTCGGAACGATGCGCCATCACGCTCAATGCATCAACGATTTCACCTGCTACATAGAAGTCAATACGTACTAAATCTTCCACTCGATACTCATCAAGTTCGTAGTTAAAACTCCCATATCCACTCGTGACGCTTTTCAACTGATCGTAAAAATCAGTCAGGAGATTGGCGAGTGGCGCTTCAAAACTAATCAACGCGCGCTCGTCGATATAGCTCAGGTTCTTCTGCCGGCCACGCTTACCCACAATCAACTGAATGACTGCACCGATATACTCGCTCGGTACCACAATTTCGCCGTTAATCCACGGTTCGCGAATCTCAGCCACCTTACTCATATCAGGCAGATCACTCGCCGACTTAATATCAAGCTCTTCACCATTGTTCAGTGTCACTTGGTAATCAGTTGATGGATTCGTCACTACCAAATCAAGATTATACTCACGCTCCAAACGCTCGCGAATAATGTCCATATGTAACAAACCAAGAAAACCAATACGCACGCCAAAGCCAAGCACTGGTGAATTTTCTGGCTCGAATTGGAGCGCTGAATCACTCAAGCTTAATTTTTCGATGGCGTCTTTGAGGTCATTATAATCTTCGTTACTGACCGGGAAAAACCCAGCGTAGACAAATGGTTTGACGTTTTTGTAACCCGGGAGCGGCGCATTAGCTCGGGCACGTTTGGTAGTAATCGTATCACCGACTTTTGCATCACGTGTTGTTTTGAGGTTGGTCACGATATAGCCAATTTCCCCGGTTGCGATATCAGCCTCGGGGGTCATCGTCGGTGCGAGTGCTCCGACTTCAAGCGCCAGCCCACTGGCACCTGTTGCCAACATCTCGATTGTATCACCTTTTTTGACCGATCCATCCACCGTACGCGTGTACAAGATGACACCACGATAGTCATCGTAGTAACTGTCAAAAATCAAACTCCGCGTCGGCTGTTGCGCATCACCTTGCGGCGCCGGAATCCGGGTAACGATCGCTGCAAGTACTTGATCGACATTCTCACCAGTTTTGGCAGAGATCTTAATAATATCTTCGTCTGCGCAACCAAGCAAATTGATAACTTCTTTGCTCACACGCGGCACGTCAGCCGCAGGCAAATCAACTTTATTAAGCACAGGGATAATTTCGAGTCCTGATTCCATCGCCAAATACACATTGGCGAGTGTCTGAGCCTGGATACCTTGGCTCGCGTCCACCACCAATACAGCACCTTCACAGGCCTCCAGCGAGCGTGACACTTCATAGCTAAAATCAACATGCCCCGGTGTATCAATCAGATTGAGATCAACTCCTTGATAGTGCATACGGACAGGTGCCAGCTTGATCGTGATTCCTTTTTCGCGCTCAAGATCCATGCTATCAAGCAACTGTGATTTCATATCACGCTTCTCAACCGTGCCCGTGAGCTCCATCATGCGGTCAGCAAGCGTACTCTTACCATGATCAATATGGGCAATAATACAAAAATTTCGGATATGAGATTCGGTCATTAATGTATAGTATAACAGAGGTCGCAAAAAGTCGCCAGCCTAATGCGAACGGGAAGAATTAAACAAGAAGCGTTTCAGACGTGCCAAAATTGGGTTTGCTTCTTTTAGTCCAAGCAATCGACTGAGCAACACATAGCTTGCCACGCTAATCGTAATAATCAGAATGAACTTTGGAAATGTCGAGAAGAAACTCTTATCACTATTCTGTAGCTGAAAAAGTTGAATCGTAACATACGCAATGACCCCCATAATGACAGAGGCAATGATCATATGGCCAAGAGCACGAAGAAGTGGCTGATCAAGCAAACCAGGTACACGAGTTGACAATACCAATCCCAGAATAATCACTTCAACAAATGACACCAGTGACTGTGCGTAGGCAAGACCGTACGCACCCATACCGAGACCGAGCGCAAACCAAACAGCAAGAATAATATTAAGTACAATCGCCACAACCGACACATAGAGCGGTGTTTTTGTATCCTGCTGGGCATAAAATGCCCTGGCTACGATAAAATAGACCGACCGGAAAAGAATTGCTATCGTTAACGCACCAAGGAGACCGGCCATGAGTGCATCACCAGGGCTGTAAATAAACGTAACAACGTAGCCGCGACAAAAATAGACGAGTACCGCAATCGGCATTGCGAGCCATACAATCACACGCAAAATATCTTGCAGCTCTTTTCTGAACAAATCAGGACGGTTCTGCTCAAGGCGCTCGGTCATACGTGGAAATGCCGCCGTGCTAATCGCTACTCCGATAAGATTAATCGGTGCTAGATGCAGTGCTGTTGCCTGATTGTATGCAGCCACTGCCCCGGATGCCAAACGAGAGGCGATATTAACCTCTACAATACCAACAAGATAATCCATACCTTGATCAATTGACCGCGCAGGAATCAAACGCAAAACCTTGCGAAAGCCCTTATTTTTCCAATAAATCTTAAACCGGTAGTCAAAACCAAGGCCAAACAAACCGATACTACTGACGATCAGCTGCAAAATCGCGCCAAAGACCACACCGAGCGCAACCCCCATAATACCGCCTTCAAATACCTGCCAGCCAAAGATCGAGATACCTTGCGAAAACCAGGTGATACCAAGGATAATACCGACATTATATAATATCGGTGCCAATGCAAAAAAGGTAAAGCGCCCGACTGCCTGCTGAATACTGGCGAGTACTGCCGAAATCGCAAAGAGCATCGGTGTGACCGCCATAACACGGGTCATACTGATTGTCAGCGCCATACCTGCCTCAGTAAAGCCCGGCGCAATCACGTAACGAATCAATGGGTCTGCAAAAATAATAATCAGGATACTCGTAACAAATGTCAGCAGCGCCATGAAATTAATCATGCTGGTCGAGAGCTCCCACGCCGAACGTTTATTGCCTGATAGCATACGCTGATTAAAAACAGGAATCAACGTCACACTTAATGCGCCTGAGGTCAGCAGAAAGAAGACGAAATCGGGCACTGTAAATGCCGCAATATAGGCATCGTACTGCACCCGAAACACTTCGTAGTAATTTGCATTGAGCAGACGCATACGCAGAAAACCAACCAGCTGCACCGCAAGTGTTGAACTTGCAAGTAAAACAGCCGCGAGTTGCACCGTGAGGCGCATATTGGCTTTCGCAACAGCGTTTCGTACTCTTCCCATTGTGTCGCTTTCAATCTATGCGTGTAACACAGCTTCTTTTGGTAGGGTAGTATCCTTTAAGATAGTATCCACTTCGGTCTCGTCGACGGTCTCGTTTTCAAGCAGCGCCTTTGCCAGCTCTTCTAGATGCACCCAGTTATGCTTGATGACTGCCTCAGCACGCTTAGCTGCCTCTTTAATCAACGCCTCGACTTCTTTATCGATCTCTTTCGCCGTCTCATCACTATACGGACGCTCATGGGTAATTTTATCAAACACCATGCCGCCATTGTCTTCGTGAAAAACCTGGTCACGGAGCTTCGTGCCCATGCCCTGCTCGATAATCATATCGCGGGCAATTTCGGTCGCTTTGCGGAGATCTGAACCAGCACCGGTTGTGATTCCATCGTCACCATACATTAACTTCTCTGCCACACGACCACCCATCGCACGTGCGAGAACATCTTTAAATTCGTAAACATTGGTGTAGCTCTTGTCTTCTGGTGGCAGGAACCATGTGACACCACCGGTTCCACCGCGCGGAATAATCGTTACCTTATGAACAGGGTCGCTGTCGGGTAGCACATGACCGACGATTGCATGACCAGCCTCGTGATATGCAGTCAGTTCTTTTTCTTTTTCACTCATGACCTTCGCTTTGCGCTCTGGACCAATCGCTACTTTTTCAAATGCTTCAGTTAGATCATTATTCGTAATCTTCTTGCGGTTGCCGCGTGCCGCAATAATCGCCGCCTCATTGGCAATATTCGCAAGGTCAGCACCGCTCGAACCAGCCGTTTTAGCAGCCAGTTTATCAAGATTGACGGTATCGTCAGTCGGTTTCTTCTTGAAATGAACTTTCAGGATCGCTTCGCGGTCTTTGCGCTCCGGCAGCATAATGTTTGTCCGACGATCAAAACGACCAGGGCGAAGCAATGCAGGGTCAAGTACGTCGGCACGGTTCGTTGCTGCGAGAACAATCACGTTTGTATCAGCTTCAAAACCATCCATCTCAACCAAAATCTGGTTCAGTGTCTGTTCTCGCTCATCGTGGCCGCCACCCATACCACTACCACGCTTGCGGCCAACCGCATCAATCTCATCAATAAAGATGATTGCAGGAGCGTTTTTCTTAGCTTTGGCAAACAAGTCACGCACACGACTGGCTCCGACACCAACAAACATCTCGACAAACTCAGAACCAGAGATAGAGAAGAATGGCACATTAGCTTCGCCTGCTACTGCACGCGCCAGCATCGTTTTACCAGTACCTGGACTACCGACCAACAGGACGCCTTTTGGAATCTTGGCCCCAAGTTCTTCGTATTTTTTTGGATGCTTCAAGAAGTCGACAACTTCCTCAAGATCCTGCTTGGCGCTTTCATTGCCGGCAATGTCATTAAAGACAACTTTCTTTTTATCAGCGCCATAGAGCTTCGCCTTACTTTTACCAAAGCCCATCGCCTGATTGTTCTGGCCTTGTGCCGAGCGCATCATAAACAAGAAGAAGCCGATAATCACTAATGTTGGAATAGCAATAATCGCGATATTCCAGAAGATATCGCCGGTATTTGATGGCGGATTATCAGATATAACCTTTGCCTTTGCCTGATCGCTGAGTGTATTATCGCGTAGCAATGTGCCGACACCACCCTGTACATACGAACTCTCGGTCGGCTTATCCTTACCCTTCGGCGTAATCTTCAACTCACCGCCCTGGCCTTCGATTTTGGCAATCTCGCCTTTATTAGCACGCTGGATCACTTCAGAAATTGGTACTGATTTAAGATTCGTCTGCGGCGACACAATAGCGATAATCATCAATATCAAGACGATAATAATCGCCCAAAAGAGCCCAAGGCGAAGCATATTCACCGGTTTATTTTTTGGTAGCTTGTTTTTCGTTGCCATACTGTCAGCACTGTTCCTTTCTGAAACTCGATCGGTAGATTAATCCCACTCCTATTATCATATCATCTATGAGGGACGCTCGACAATAAACTCACGTGCCGTAAATAATAAGAAAACTCCTTTCGTAACTGACGTGCGCGCACCAGGACGCGCCGTTTTGATCGCGTGCAATAACCGGCGCCGCACCGGCAGCTCCGGGCTTGTGCCAAGCTCTTGCATCAAAAGCGCGCGTAACAGCTCATCCGCTACCGCATCACCACATGTACTCAAAAAATAGCGAGAGTAGGGCGAATCACCTGCAAACTGTCGTGCCAGGCTGTCAATTTCAGCTGCCAACTGAACCTGACTATCGCGCAGTGCCGCCAATTGCCACAACGTATCATCCGTTAACCTGTCATCCATTGTGCGACGTATCCGATTGCGCAAATATGCATCGCTCGCGTTGGTACTATCTTCGCGCCACGCCACATTGTGCTGCTCGGCATAATGTCTGATCTCAGATTTAGTGCATCTAAGTAACGGCCGCCACACATCTTGAGTACCAAGCACCGCCAGACCACGCCAGCCTGTACCACGCCGATAGTTAATTGCAACTGTTTCCGCTACATCATTCGCGTGATGTGCCGTCACCAAGCGTGCATGTTCGCGCTGACTCACCTCACGCAAAAACGCGTACCGGCGTGTACGAGCGTATTCTTCGCTCGCACCACTGCCAAGCTCTTCGCGTTTCGAAACGTATGGTAGGCCATACCGCTCGGCTTTCTGCTTCACGAATACCGCATCACCTGCCGAATCGCCGCGAATACCATGATCAAAATGCGCGACGATGATCTCACCCGGCTGCTCGTCTCGCACCTGTCGTCCAGCAATGGTACGACCATGCACGAATGCATCCAAAAGCACCATCGAATCGATGCCACCACTTACCGCTACTACATGGCGCTCGGTCATGCCTAATACCTTTTACTAAGTTTGACTCCAAGCCAAATACCAAGACAACCGCCGATAAACCCACCGACGATACTTCCGAAACCAAGATCGCCATCATGCAGAAGAACAACCGGTACAAACGCACCAATTGTCATGCCAACAAGCGCCATGATTTTTACGACAGATCTATTCATATTTTCAGTATATCAAGCGGGGAGTACTTTACACTATAAAGCGCTTACGCCATACTAGCACCATGAATCCACTTATTACTCGTATCCTCATTATCATCGGTGTTATTGCTGGTGTCCTTATCATCGGTGCTGTTGCCTTCTATTTTTGGCCCGAACATAATGCTTCTCTACAAAAAGGAACACCGCAAACCGTCAGCTATGATGAATCGGTCCATCGCTTCGAAGCTACTAGACAGCAAGAATCGTCCCGTGCAGTTGTGCCTACCAAGCACACGCAGTTCCTCACCCATGGCACAAAGACGAAGAAATCAGTTGTCATGTTCCACGGCATTACCGCCGACCCAACGCAATTTGCAGGACTGGGAAAGTACTTCTTTGATGCCGGCTATAATGTCTACATTCCGCTGACACCACATCACGGCACTACTAATAAAAAAGACCATGGCGCCGTGACCGCACGCGAACTGGTTGATTTTGTTAATCAGTCAATCACTACCGCCACTGGGCTTGGCGACGAAGTTGGTGTTGTTGGCCTATCGGGCGGCGGTGTCCTTGCCACATGGGCAGGGGAATATCGCCCCGAAGTAAAACGCGTGCTTGCGCTTTCGCCTTTTTACGAGCCCGCTCCAGAAAAGGCACCAAAATGGCAACTCCCGCTTCTTCGGAAAGTATACGGGTGGGGCATTCTCCCTGATACCTTTATCGAGCCGGCCACTCCTCAAGATGCCCCTTTCTCGTATCATGCACTCGGTAACTATCTCGCACTGGTACAAAATCTCCGTATAAATGACACTGCCAAACAACTCAAACAGTTGAGCGTCGTTATCAGTGACAGCGATGATCAGATCGACCTGCCGCTCGCGCACACCTTACCAACCCGCATTACCTCTGCCAATACTATCCCCTACACCGAGCGTCACTTACCTGCTGATTGGAAGGTTATGCACGATATCGTTAGCCTCGGAAATACCGAAGTCGCCTCTCGCGCATCACTCCTTTTCCCTGCCTATTTCGATATGTACGAAGGTCGCACGCCGAAGCTATAGTATTATACGATTGCAAGCGTCGAGCCTCGAAATTTCCACTCTTCTCGAAAACAGACTAAAGGCGAAGTGCAGCCCTGTTATTTTTAGCCAGAAGCAAAAATAACAGGTGCGTAACGGTCTGTTTGAGAGAACGGGCGGAAATTCTGAGGCTCGACTACGTCTCAGGCTACAAATAGCGCGTCGACCCAAATGGAATCTTCGTCTTCACATATTCGTCCGTCCCGAGCGTATCAGCACTATGAATCGTTCGCTCACCATAGCGTTCGTTAATCTCATCAACCGCCTCGACCACTAATCGTTGGCGTGCCAACTGATCGCCAAAAAGACTCAATTGCGGATCATTGTCATCTCCGAGTTCATACGCCGTCACGCCGATTGTTCGAATATCCGCCGGGGCAGCCGCAAAGAGCTGCACTGCCTGCGCATAAATCGCCTGATCGCTAAAAAATGGCATCGTACTCATCCGCCGCGCATGCCAGTACCTGCCTCGTTGTTTTGTCTCCCAGCCACCATGGTAGGCAAGGGGAGTAGGGGGTATGTCAGCATCACCCGTACTGTACGTCGTCACCCATACTAAGACTCCCCGAGCCACCTTACTCTGTGACCGGATCTTTCGCCCCGTCGCTTCGCACAAATGATGCAGTCGCTTCATTATTTCAGTCCGATTCATACCCCGCTTTTCCAGCACGTATTGCCGCCCTGCCGTCTTCATCTCATGATCAACCTTATCGACTTCCCATCCTCGCAACCGCTGATGCCACTTATCGCCGTCGATACTTTTAAATACAATGCCGTGAAGCGTTGCCGCATCAGCGTCAAGAAACTCCAGCGGTGTCATAATTCCGACGCTGTTGAGTCGCTGTTGATTGTGATATGCAATACCAGTGAGATCAGTCAGCTTCAAGCCACCCAACGTGTCACGCAGATTCTTGCTTGTTATCATATCAAGTCCATTCGGCTTGTGCAGCCCAGCAGCCGTCTTCGCCAAAAACCGGTTCGTCGCAATCCCCACATTACACTTCATTGCCCGCCCAATCTCATCATGTAGTCGCTGCTTAATCTCATAGCCGATTACTTCCAGGCCACGTGCCTTTATAGCCTCCGGTGCCTCATGAAAATCAATCACGCCCTCGTCAATGCTTTTCATGCGTACGTGCGCCGCATAGTCCTGCATGATATCGAGCATCTTGTGATAGACATACCGATATTTTGGCGGGTCACTCTCCACACCAATCAGGTCAGGGCAGAGTCGCTTAGCCTCGCGTAATTTCATCCCAAGCGTGATCCCTGCTGCCTTCGCTTCATAGCTCGCCGTCACGATCATCGTATGCTCCGTCCGCCGGTTCACTACTGCCACTGGCCGCCCACGTAATCGCGGCCTCGCCTGCTGTTCGACTGTCGCAAAACAACTATTGAGATCGATATGCATGATAAGTGGTGGCTCGGTATTGTAGTCGTCCCTCATCTCCGCACTCCGTGTCCGTGTTCTACGCCAGCGCAAAAGCGGGTGGCACGAGAATCCGAGCAGCAAGAACAAATCGTATACGATTTTTCGCAGCTGCTGAATCGCAGTGGCAGGACCCGCGCAGCAGCGCAGCTACGTGCAAATTCTAAAGGAATTTGTAACGACGCAAGCGATGTCAATACGAGCATTCTCATCCTCGATCTCCTTCACGTGTCAGTCGCCACGTCAACCGCTCCGTATCAAATTCCAAGCGATAATCCGCTTCATTGTCCGTTACGTCAAACACGTGTATCGTCCGATACCCCTGCGTCGTCGGATGTCTGAGGCCAATTTCTTTCACCACGACCTCTCGCCCATTTTTGCGTCGAAACCGTACCGGTACACACGGGTTGAGCCCCGTACCAAACGTCGCCACTACATCAATCCGTTCATTCAAAAAAGTTTCATCATCCATATCAATTCCCCAGGAGAGCCAGCCCTCCACTTCATCTTCGGAGTAAATCCGAAGATTCGCTCCTCCCGCTAAAGCTCGTGCTTCGCGGACACTGTTAATGTCAAGAAACGAATGTTGAATTGTTCGCCCGTTTTCCCTGCCCGTTTCTAGCCGAGGAATCCGAAGACGAATATGAATGAATCAATGACGAGGGACGCTTCACCCACATAGGGGAGTGTGTATCGCCTGATACTTCTATTATACGAGTCCTGACAAGGAGTCGTCAATCATATGGTCGGTCCGCCCCACGTACTCCACCGCAAGCGTCTCATCTGGGTGTTGTACGATACATGTCCACGACGTATTGTCAGTCTCAGTCTCAAATGTCTTAAGCCGCGACCAATCCTCGATATGTGATGCCAGACAACGAATTGCCAGCCCATGCCCGTATATCAGAGCTAATTCACCATCACGTAATGCATCGGCAATTTCCAACGTCGCCCGATACATACGCTCACCCACTTCTGTCATTGATTCGGCATCATCATCGGGCAATTTAGCCGATTTCCCAATCTGGTACATTTCGGTAATCACTTCAGGCGTATACACCTCATCGCGCAGCATACCCTCAAACCGACCCTGTCCCATTTCCTGTAAACTATCGTGCACGTGTACTGGTACTTCAATCCCCGCCTCGTGGAGCGAAATCTCAGCTGTCTGCCGCGTACGCACGGCAGGGGAGCGATATACGATATGCGGTGTCACGCGCGCCTTCATAAAATGTCGACCCAAGGTACGAGACTGTCGCACACCTCGCTCGGTTAACGGCACGTGGTTGACTCGCCCGCCAATCAGATGACGATTAACGTTCGCCTGCGATTCGGCATGGCGAATAAAGATGAGGGTTTTCATAGTATTCAGTATATCAAGAAAATATACCCATGAAATCATGGGTATATTTTCTTGGTAGCACTGACTGGAATCGAACCAGTGACCTTAGGCTTATGAGTCCTACGCTCTAACCAACTGAGCTACAGTGCCAAAGCCATCATATAAACAGCAGTGACAATTGTAACAGATAGCTGGGGGTTTTTCTAGCCTTTACGCGTCAAGGTCAAGCAAAAAGTCGTGATGCTGGCTCAGGCGACCGGCGCGCACTTCGATAAATTGGCGCAAATCCGAACTGCTGCGCTGTACGTTCCAGGTATCAACTCGGTCAACAGTGCTAGCATCAACACTGCTCGCATATGTATCTTGTGTTGGCATTTTTTGTTCCTTTTTGTGTTTGATTGGTTATGTATTTATACTAGCATATTTTTGTATAAAAAGCAATAGTATTTTGACACATTAATTATTGTATGCTGCGTACGTACTCGCCTCGAGTTTATAGCACGTCTTGCCCGCTGAATGGCTATAGGTACTCACGTAACTTTTGTACGCGTCTGACGAATTATAGTCACGGTCTTCGTTTTTTGCTCCCTTGTACTCAACGCACAATTGATAGCGGTAAGTCGTGCGGTTTGTCGTCTTGTCGCTATATGCTGGCGATGATGGAACATACTTGCCCTCCGCCTTATACGTTACTAGATTCCGCTCCACCAAGGTACGTGCATCCGATGATAGACTGAGCTGCGATAGGTCACGCGGCAGTTCTTTGTTTGTTCGCGTGTAGTCTTCGACTTCGTTTGAAACACTACTGAGATTACGCTCGATGAGACGATCATCACGGAGGCGTGCCGACTCCGCAATCGGCCCTGCAAAACACAATACAATAAACAGTAAGCCAAGTACTGACATACCAATCGTATAAATACGGCCAGTAACTGAACGGTTAAAGGGATTCAGTGTCCGCACAAACGTCACTGCATAGACAACCGCGATAATCAGTGCTGTTGAAATTCCCACCATCGTCGGCTTATCACCATCCACGTCAATCTGCCCAATTGACAGCGCGATAATCAGCCAGATTGCAACTACCAACGAGCCAATGCCGCACAATGCAAAAATCACCGCATGAATTACCATGATGACCATTGACGCACCTGTCTTTTTGGCCGTTTCGAACCGGCTATAAAATAAGTCACACGCAATAGCAATAGGGAAGAGTACAAGCATTGATGCCATAGCGTACGGAACCGCACCGGCAGTATTTTCGTGCATAATGAACGATGTCAGCACCAACCCCACCACAAAGGCCAGCGCAATAATTGCCCATCCCCAAAATGCATACGTCAACCATTGCAATACTATCACGCCAGCCGAGGCACCCGCCGGTTTTGCCGCACTAGTCTCTGGCGATGGCTTAGTCTTGGCCTTTTCGGTAGTAACGGCCACCTCTTCCGGCTCATGTTTCAACGTTTCTTCGCTCATACAAATTCTCCCTCTCCCATCCTTTTGACTCAATTATACTACTTGTGCTATAAATAAGAAAAAGGATAAACACAAACATGTCACTCGAAAGTAGTCTCGCCGTTATCGCTCTCGCCGCACTGATACACGCCAGCTTTCAGCTGAGTGTGAGCGTCCTTACTCTTATGAGCAGTCATGCAATTGGCGCGCGGACTCGCCACCTTAAACTTATGCGTCTGATGACCGGCTATATGACCGGCGCCGCAACCATGACGGTTCTTCTTATCACACTGCCGGCGTTCTTGTTGACACATTTCTACGGCGAATATACCCCTCTCGTCATATGGTCAATTGCCTGCGGCAGCTTGGTTGGGATTGGCGTATCGGTCTGGCGCTTTTACTACCGCCGGGGCAGGGGAACAACCCTATGGCTCCCTCGTTCGATGGCGCGGTTTTTGCAAGATCGAAGTAAAGTCACCAAACGTTCCGCCGAAGCTTTCAGCCTCGGCTTGAGTGCCATTATCAGCGAACTGATCTTTATCGCTGGCCCACTCCTCATTGCCACTCTTGCCCTTGTACACCTTGCACCCTTGTGGCAACTTGCGGGCATTACGCTCTATACAGGCATCTCCATGCTGCCGCTCCTGATCGTCAGTGCATTGGTTGGCGGCGGTCATAAACTCAGCAGTATCCAAAAGTGGCGCGAAGACAACAAGCGCTTTCTACAGTTTGCTTCTGGTACCGGGCTGCTTGTACTCAGCGCTTACGTGTACGTCGATCAGATTATGGCGACGACCGTTCAAGCAATAGGGGGTAGATAGTGTGAAAAAAACAACAACTCTTATCCCAAAAGCAATCGATATCGTCAAACGCGGCGGTCGACGACCGTCTGAAGCATTTAACCCCGAGAAGCTCCATGCGAGTATTCGTGCCGCTCTTCTCAGCACCAAAACGCCCGTCGGTGAAGCCAATATGACTGCCCTGGCCGTCACTGACACTGTCATCGTCTGGCTGACAAATCACCCCGAAGTCACCAGTGACGACCTGCGCCGTGTTGCGAGTGACCGATTAACCATTTACCATCCCGAAGCCGCGTATATCTACAAACATCATCAGCTGATACTTTAAAGGAATTATATATGGCAAAACAAAAATATGACTACGACTTGATTGTTATCGGTAGCGGCGCCGGCGGAAGCGCTGCGGCGACCATTGCCGCACGCGACGGCAAACGCGTCGCTATCGTTGAAGCGGATACTTTTGGTGGTGATAGCCCGAACTGGAGTGACATTCCAACCAAGGCGCTCTTACATGTTGCCGAGCTATACGACCAAGCGAAGCGTGGCGCCCGGTTCGGCCTACGCTCAAGCACCATGAGCTACAATTATCCATCACTTCGCGCCTGGAAAGAACTCGCTGTCAAGCGAACTGGTGCGGGTGGCAATCAGCGCTACTACGAACAGCAGGGTATTAGTGCATTTCACGGCACGGCACACTTTTTGACACCCAACGAAATCAGCGTCAATCGTCGTCATCTGTCCAGCGAAAAATTCCTGATTGCGACCGGCTCTCACTGGGAAACACCTGCCATTCAAGGTCTTGGTGATGTTGATTTTTTGACACCACGGAGCATCCTCACCACAACCAAACCCCCCAAGTCACTCTATATTATCGGTGGCGGTTCAACCGGTGTTGAATTAGCACAGCTCCTCTCAATCCTTGGTACCAAAGTCTACCTGGCAGATATCGCTGCGCGTCTACTGCCGAGCTACGATCAAGAAGTTGGCCAACTCATAGAGCACTCATTCCATGCCAACAGAGGAATTACCGTCCTAACGCACACACGTACCCTTATGGTCGAAAAAGAAAACATCGCCAAGCGTGTCACCTATAATCGTGGCGGTACTGAACACTCGCTCCGCGTTGACGATGTTCTCGTAGCCACAGGTCGCCAGCCAAGCGTCGACCTCGGACTCGAAAATGCAGGGGTTGAATACACCGCCAAAGGCATCGAAACCGACCAACATCTCCAGACTTCAGCAAAACACATCTTTGCTGCCGGTGACGTACTTGGTAAGCACAGCTCCACCCATACCGCACTGCTCGAAAGCCGTGTTGCCGCTCATAACTTATTTGCCAAAAATAAAATGACCCCCGATTACACCGCCACGCCGCACATCGTCTTTACCGATCCAAGTGTTGCTTCAGTCGGCCTAACAGAAGACGATTGCCTTAAACGTGATCTTGATATCAAAAAATCGATCGCACCGCTGAGTATCATCGCACGCAGCAACACTAGTGATTTCCATGATGGATTCGTCAAACTGATCACCGATAAAAAGGGTGTGCTCCTTGGGGCGACGGTGGTAGCGCCAAGCGCTACCGAACTGATCCATGAGCTGGCACTGGCCGTTAAACACGGCCTGACCGCGCAGGACATTGCCACCACACCGCATGCCTTTCTCAGCTGGAGTGAAGCCATTCGCGTGGCCGCCGCCAAGCTGAGCTAGTCTCCCCTGCCCTTATATTTGACTTTTTATATATTTATTGCTATAGTATATTTATAGGCGTGCCATTCCGACACACCTTGTTCATTGTGAATATTCGTATTCACACCAACCTAAGGAGAACCTAGTGGCGATTACCGTTCCGGTCATGGTCAAGAACCTCAACACCTACAAGTGCAAGGGGTACCCGATGCCCATCCCCGATTCCATCAAGGAGGCACGGAGGCGCATCCAGGACATGATCGACCACCGCTACGACGGCATGTGCCAGAAGCCCGAGGTCCTGAACGATCTCCAGATGATCCAGGTGGTCTACTCCGGGCCGCTCGCCGACCCCGAGGCACTGCTGGCGGAGATCCAGGCGGCCGCGCTGAACACCTCCGTCGTCGCACACTAGCCTTCACCTTGTGGTCAGGGTGGCTCTTTCGCCACCCTGACCACACTCAAATCAGATCCGCCTCCTTCTGGGGGTCTTTTTAATGCACCGCACGCCCTACGAGGCGTAAAGCCCCCGTAAGCTAGATACAGCCTTGATATATCTCTTTCTCCATAGCGGCTGTCACTTGCTGTCTGTGATAATCTGAGAGGCGCATACCAGCACGGGTTGCCTGTTCTTTAATTGTCGTGTTTGCACAGCCACACACCTTATTCAGCGGCTTATTTGACGATAGGTCAAAAGGTATACTTTGGTTCACAAGACAGTTACTCATAAGGCTATTGAAATATTGTCTGTCTACCTCTTCTTGGGCACCAGCGGTCGTTATGATTTCTTGTTGTCTACCATCATCTTCTCCTTTGTTATAGGCCATCGTGCCGATTGTCCAAAGAGAGACTATAATCACTACTCCGAATATAATTTTTGCTGATACAGGGGTTCTTGAATGGTTGGGTTGCATGTAATTCTCCTTACAATAAAAAGGACAGCCACTCTTATGGCTGTCTACACCAACAACAGAAGATTGCTCCCTGCTGCATATCGAATGGCTGCCCATTTCTAAGAGCAATCAATACCGTGCAGTACGGCTTCTGATGTTGATGTAGACTCCTCCATTATAGCAAAAGCCACCCTAGCGCAAAGCCTGATGACTATAAATCAATACAGAGATACCTATAGGTAAACCAAGAAAAAACACTACTCGAAAGTAGTGTTTTTTCTTGGTTGCGGGGGCAAGATTTGAACTTACGACCTCTTGGTTATGAGCCAAGCGAGCTACCAGGCTGCTCCACCCCGCGATACATTATGTTATTGTACCACACGAAGCTATACAATTGCAAGGAACTAGTCTCCTGAGGCCGCCCGATGGCGCCCACCGAACAAAAAGTCAGCCCATTGCTGGATATTTGATGGCTCCTCGGCTGCTACTACCTCAGCTCGAGGCGCTGCAGCTTTGGCATCACTTTCTTTGATTGCCGCAGAATTAGGTGGCAAGATCAATAGCTTCTCACCTGGATCGGCCACGTTAAGCAGCTTCCGCGCTTGGAGCGACTGGTATTCTGCGCTCTGATAATAGGCCTTCTGGTATGCCAAGTTTTGCGTCTCAAGTTCAATCAACTGCTTCTGGCGCTGCTTATCATCAACCTCACGCTGCAATGCGTAGTTTTTTTGCACCACCTGTACCGACGACCATGCCCAGCCAAGCGCAATGAATCCCGCTACTACCGCCAGCACTACATTCATCGTCACATAACGGTGACGAATAACATAGAGGAGGTGACGAAAACGGATATGGTTCACTCTTTCAAGTATACACCACCCGCCCTCTTCTTAACCCCGAGATACCCCGCTAGCATGAATAGGAGTACTCGTGGTAAAATAGGCTCTATGTTGGGGGCGTAGCTCATCGGTTAGAGCAGGCGGCTCATAACCACTTGGTAGTTGGTTCGATTCCAACCGCCCCCACCAAGGTGTCCGTACTCGAACCCGAGTCCGAGACACTGTGAGAAACGGCATTACCATCTAAGGCTTCCGCAGGTCGGGGGCCTTTTTTGGTGTCTGGGGTACGGGTTGCCTGGAAGGTACGCAGCGACTCCACCAGGTTGTCGAATGGGTCGGCAAGCTCGGATGTGTGGATGCCATCCTGGTCGATGTAGAACGCCGAGAAGAAGGTCTCGTTGATGAACCTGCGGGCAGGGTCATCGGCTGCGGCGTAGAGACGATCGGGGTGACGGAGGCGTTCTACCGCGTCGAGGAGCGTGTCACGACCGAGCTTGAGCTCGCTGGTGGTGTCGACGAGGCCGCTGGAAGCATGTTCGCGGTCAGCCTGGATCTGACGCAGGCGAGGAAGGCCCCGTCTGGCGTACAAAAGAATTCATAACTATAGGCGGCAGCTTTTAAACTAAAGTCCTGTTCCCCTCGGCATGGTACACAGCCCCCACGACCTTATCTTCAGTTAGATACTGAAATTCCTCGTCAGTTGGTGGTTTATATTTCAAAATCAACTTACTTGAATTCCATGCAGCTTCGGTATCCACGATGTGCGCGCCCACATTCGCATATGACTCGTCAGATATGCCGAGCCTTACACCCGCTTCTGCTTCTACAAAAACCTCGAATCCATTATCAATGAACTGCCCAACTTCGCGTGGAGTTAAAATAACGCGCTGTTCGCCCGCGCTTTTCTCTTTTATTACTGAGATAGATTTATACATAATAGTTCTTCCGTATTGATTACTTAAAGGCAATGATTTGATAGCCAAACTTCTCTACATCTTCTTGCGACCAAGTGGTATCGCCCTTCGTCCTGCCAACATAAGTAACCTGCTTTTCAATTTCCCGTCCAGTAAAATCACGCGTCTGCTTATCCCACTCTCTCAGAACAAGCGTGTCACCTTCTTCAATATCAAAATCCGCCAGTCGAAAGTCGTACGTCTTCTTACCACTTAAGATAAACTCGAAATATTCAGGTAAAATTTTCTTTTCAATTCTCATACAACTTACTATATCTTATCACCCCTTAAGCAAAAATAAGTCACGACGTCGTCAGGCATACACACTAATAGCCCGTTCAATGACCCTCACCCGATACATATAATAATGCTTCTTAATATCTATACCCCTGAACATATTCTATTTTTGACGCTTGCCGTAAATTGCTGTGCCAAGGGTTGGTGGGGTTCTGTATTAGCCAATCTGCCAAGCATGCCACTATTCGTTCAAATCTCTTATCTTCTGCCCCACCAAAAAGACATTACTACAAACAGCCCCATTGTATGATGCGGGTTGTTTTATTTGTCATTTTATGCTAAAGTAAGCAAGTTTGAGGCAAATCGTCTCGAACAGGCCTACCCGTAGAGGAATCATGTATGACACGAGGTCATAGTACCATCGCCAAGGGCATCATGTTCACGGAAATCAGTGGCCTCGAAGCCATGACCTGCCCGGTCAATGGAGAGAGCCTGAGCTATTTCAATGAACGGTATCGCGCTACGCGAGAAGGGAACGATCAGCCGCTCGCCTGGGCATACGAATACGCCTACGACGCAATCAGCAGCACTCAGTTTCAGTCGGAATGCACCATTTACAAGCACCGATTTGCCATGAGATGCGAGCGCCAGAAAGGCATATCACGCAAGGTGGCCGAAGCAGCATGGGGTCGATTTCGAAAGATCGAGACGCACCTCTCCACACACCCCGCACCAATCACCCGCTAAGGGTCTTCTGGCTACCAGTCTGAAGATCCCGCACGAGTTATCGGTGCGGGGTCTTCTCTATTTTTTCCAGTTATTACGCGCAGTCTTGTCTGCCCGCTTGACGGCTCGTTGGCGTTCGGCCGATACTACCGGCTGCCCCACAGAGTTCCTGACTTCCGTAAGAACGCTTTGTTCTGCCAAATCGATATCCGCATCAAGAAAGCCTTCTGCACGAAGTGCCTCTCGCTGCACCAGTGGCGCAATCATCATCTTTTCTGCTTCAAATGTCAGGTCGCCTTTTTTAGTCATATGGTCAGCCACGATATCAATATTCCATCGAAGCCGCTGCTGAATCTTAGGGCGAAGAGATGGCATATCCTTGGCACGGTTCATGCCCTCAGCCTGGTTAATATAGCCGTAGCGAGCTGCGACAGCACCTATCACTCGAGCACGCTCTCGAAGTGATACCGACGCCCCGACTATCTCGTTATCTGCGAGCAATGCCAGTCCGTCATCCTCAAAGACATCTGGTGTCGGCTCTGGCCGATCAAGGGGTAATACATCACCCTCATCTGTCATATAATCGTGTGTATCGCTATATGTAAGCACTTCAGTCATACCTTCATTATATCACAAAAACACATTTTACACAATACTACTTATGTTAAGATAACAAAAAAGCCCCGCGCGGGAGGTGTTATGCGTCACCTCCCACCAGCGAGACAATTTTGGCACCTGTTTGTTTGATACGAGTGTACCACCAAATACGCTTATGCCGCAAGTTCATTCTTTTCCACAAGCAAACCCCGCCTCAAGTGAGACGGGGTTATGCACAGGTTACCCTGTATTATTTCTTCTTAGAAATAGTCAAGAAACCGTTGCGTGGGTTTTCTTTGACAACACGATCTTCTGGCAAATCAGTTGGTTCGCCCTTTTCGTTCTTCTCTACCTTCGCGAAGAAGTAGATAGTCTGTGGCTTGCCACCGCGAAGTGTTACTTCGGTCTTGTGCAAGTAGTAAGTGATACCCTTCGAGTTTGTATGCTTGTAAGCCATGTGGTCTTATACCTCCTTAAGTGCTATACAAGGGTAAGAGTACCGCGCCCGGGCACCCCTTGTCAACACCTATACGCTCTGATGTTTAAATTTGAGAATGAGCTTAAGTACGACATAGGCACCTAAACGCACTACGATAATTACCGCAATCAGAACACAAACGAGCACCGAAAATCCAGCAAAATCTGGCGACCACACCGGTGAAACAAAGCTAAATCCATATTGATCTGTATTAGGCAACTTGACGATTTGCGTCGGGTCGCTCGCAGGAGAAAAATTACTCAATTCCGTCACGACACACTGCTGATACGCTTGTGAGTAGCTGCCAAGATGGGCATAACGAGGAGCACACACCTCTTGCGCCTTTTTAAACACGTTACCATTCGGGTTGCTGTCACCCGAAGCTGCATCAATAACTTTCTGACTATCCCGCTTATACTGATTTTCCAGATAAATCTTCTTCATGTCGGTATTCATATGCGCTGCGACATATCGTTGCAAATCATACAACCGGTTTTGCGTAACGGTGATGTTATCCGACTTATCGGCCTCGAGCACCGCCTCGCGACGCTGCACCATACCAATGTTATTCAGCCGCAAAAAGGTTGCTGCGATAAAACCAGCCAACACTAAAAGCACCACCAGTTGCCACGTTTTGACCTGCTGGAGGCGACGAAGATCGTATTTTAGTTGCCGTTTATCTGCCACAATACCCCACCGTTCCGTTACTATTTAGTATATCATGGCTCGGAACTGCTATTTGTGATAGATCTGGAATCGTGCGCTCATAATTAATAGGATGTAGAGCGCGGTACCACCGAAAAATATCTGCATCGCCAAACCACCACCTGGCACCACAAGAAACAATACCGCCATCATGAGTGCTGCAATCATTGATCCGATATTGAGAGCAATCTCAATTAAAAACAAATACGCCACACGATGCCCCGACCGGTCAGCCGTATCGAAAAGTCCTCGACTAAAAGCCATACTATACCCTGTTGTCGCTGCTTCATTAAGCGCATTCGCTGCTGCAACTCCCGCCGGTGATATAACAAAAATACGAAACACGTGCGTCAACGCATTCGCAAGGGTTGAAATGCGCAGAAGATCACGCCCTCGACGCCGATCGATCAGTCGGCCAAACGCGTAGGCAGCCAAGAAAGATGTGATGACAGAAATCGATAATAAACCACCAATTTTGACATAAACATCATTGGCCGATCCAGCAAAAACAACCGCTGACAAAAACAATACCCATACGGCGTTGCTTGCAAATCCGTCCACACCAATTGCCGTTTCAGCAATCATACTACGATAGGTGGTACGCCACGGGAAGCCATCAAACCGAAGTTTTTGGCGCGTTGCCGTCTGTTCGGCACTTTGAAACAGCGGCCAGCTCGCAATCGCAAAGAATGCTGCCGATACCAACATGACAGCCTCTGGAGAGATGAACGAGGCCAACGCACCACCAAGCAGCGGACTGAGACTCACCGCACCGCGATCAAGAATTTGCATGAAACCAATTTCTTTGCCTGCATGTTTATCATGTTTCACCTTAGAGAATTGCACAAGATATGAGAGATCATAGGTCGTCATTGACCATGCCTGGAAAAATCCAAACGCAAGCACTGCCCAAATACCATACTCTGGCACAAAGGCAAAACATACCAGCGCAGGAATATACAGCAAATTTGCGATAAGGATGCCGTGTTTCGGGCCAAAATATGCCGCATACCGTGCCGCCGGATAGGACACTACCGTTCGCAATAGAAAATAGGCGGCAAAATAGAGAGCGATAAACAACAGTGTAAATCCTTCACGATACAGATACACCGCCACAAACAACGAAATCATGTTCTGTGCGACCATGCGCATCGTACGCGAAGCATACAGCTCGGCTACTTCATCGAAGGTAGCATAACGCCAAAAATGTCGGCGCCTGAGCAAGCGATAAATCATGGATTGTAACATTGTTTTTGTGTCTCACCCTTTTATGTACTAGTGCTATTATGTCATATCTTTATCAGTAAACACAAGTGGTATACTATAGAGGTATGAATATCTATTTCTCTGGGATCGGCGGTGTCGGTATTGGGCCGCTTGCGCTGATTGCACTTGATGCTGGCCATAAGGTACAGGGATCTGATCCAAATGACAGCGAAATGATCCACCGACTGAGTGCTCGCAACATTCCAGTGAACAACAAACAACAAGGTGCGTTCTTGCAAGCGTGTCATAGTATGCAGCCCATTGACTGGCTCGTGCATTCGTCGGCACTTCCTGAAAATCATCCCGAACTCGTGATGGCAAAAATGCTTGGTATCCGTACGAGCAAACGCGATGAATTTATTGCACACCTCCTGAAAGAGACAGGACTGCAACTCGTCGCTGTTGCCGGCACTCACGGAAAAACCTCAACCACTTCGATGCTCATCTGGGCGTTTAAGCAGCTCGGCGTACCGGTGAGTTACTCGGTAGGAAGTACGCTTACCTTTGGCGAAAGTGGCCACTATGACCCTGACAGCCGCTATTTCGTGTACGAATGCGATGAATACGATCGTAACTTCCTCTACTACCATCCGCATCTTTCGCTAATTACTTCGATGGACTATGACCATCCCGACACGTATCCGACCGCCGAAAGCTATATCCAGGCATTTGCACAGTTTATTAAACAATCTGAGGCTGCACTTATGTGGCGGCGTGATGGATCGCTCCTTGATGCTGATAATGTTACTCTTTACGATGATGCTGATGTGCTTCCGCTGAAGCTTCCTGGGCTTCACACACGGCAAAATGCCACCCTGGTTGCGCACGCACTCGAAAAACTTGGTATTCCCGGTAATCGCACAGAAGCACTTGAGAGCTTCCCGGGCGCCGATCGTCGGTTCGAAAAGCTCCTTCCAAACCTCTACACAGATTATGGCCATCACCCAACCGAAATTGCCGCCACCCTCCAGATGGCAAGCGAAATCAACGAACAGGTCGTGCTCGTTTACCAACCACACCAGAATGTCCGTCAGCATGAGGTACGAGCATTATATACCGATTGTTTTGAGATAGCCGAAACGGTCTACTGGCTTCCCACCTATCTCTCGCGCGAAGATAGCCGCTTGCCGATTCTCACCGCCGATGAGCTCACTGAGAATATTACCAACATTGATAGCGTCTATACCGCCGATCTTGATGATGAGCTCTGGCAAGAAATTCAACGTGCCCGCGACGAAGGTAAGCTAGTGATCTGTATGGGCGCTGGCTCGATCGACGCCTGGGTGCGTGAACGGGCTCACACACCCCATGTCGTTCAGCTTTTGATTGCAGCGACAGATGGGAGTTATATTCTTCGCAAGCAGCCCGACGCCACACAACTTGCCCTCTTTACAACCGACCTGTTGCCAACCGATCAATCGCCGCTCGCCGCCGCCAAACGCATGACGAGCGAGCAATTATCGCTTACTACAGACAGCGAACCGACGTTTTTCAAACTTGATGCCCATATCCCCGATACCGCTCAAACCAACGGCTACCGCGTCTTTTACGTCCTTGATGATGTCGATCCGTCGTCATTCTCGCTTAAGACTGACGATACATGGGTAGCCGTCGAACCCGATCATCTCCGCGACGAGCCACTCTCGCTCTTGGCACGTACCATCATTACCGAATATGCCCACAAACCCATAACCTCTTAGATTGTCCAATTTGACTATCGGTAATTATGTGAAATTTTTTGTGATCTCCTAGCGGTTGTCACCGCTTCCGTTCGTTACACCACGTGCTTTTCGACTAAGAACTTTATCAAGATTGCCCTTTGCAACCTCTTCGAGGCTCGAATCAAGCAGGACCGCGACAGTATTTACATACCATAGAATATCACCGAGTTCTTTGATGATCTCTTTCTTGTCTTCGTCAGTGATCTGACCTTTTTTATCGCGGATTAGTTTTTTAAATTTTTCAGCAACTTCACCACTCTCGCCCACCAGGCCAAATACCTGCGAAAGTAGTGTGGCGTCCATATCCGTAATTGCATGCTCGCCGAGTAACGTTGTAATAGCGGTTTTAGAATATTCGTCGATTGTCATACCTTCAGTATACACAAGATATTTATACGCGCTTCTCGATATACTCTCGCAGAGTAGGCGTACACTGACTAACATCTATTTCGCTTAGGTTCGCCCAAAATACTTGCGGAGTTTCATCTGAAGTCATTAGTGTACTCGATTCTTCTGCTAAATCACAAGAGAAGAAGAGATAAATCTTGCCAGGATCTCCCTTAACAATAGCCGTAGACTCTAGCCAATCGCACACTGTAATGTTTACATTTGTTTCTTCGAGCACTTCACGGATTAGCGTGTTTTCAATAACATTTTTTTCTAACACACCAGTTGCATCTAGTTCGACAGTTCCACCAGGAATCGCCAACATTCCCGGGAAAGACTCTTCATCATCAGATCGTCGAATGACCAGTAGCTCATTTTTTTTATTGACTACGAAGCCACTCACAATAACCTTAAACACGTTGATCATTTTAATCCTTTCATTTATTATCACTTATAGTAGCATTATCTTAATTATATAGCAAAATATTATTGTATTATATCATATATTATGTTATAATTTATAAATGAACATGAATCTGCTATTCATTGGGATGGGCCCACATACACAACGTATCCAGTTTCCATACGCCATACGAAAACGCCAAGAGCTAAATATTAAAAGCGTCACGACACTAGATGTTCCTCGGCAAAAAGACGTTATTAAAGGATATCTGCTTAATAACACCCCTAATGGAGTGGCCGTCAACCAATACTATACAAATAAGTATATAGACACTAGTCTACTCGATACGATTATTACCAACCACTCAATTACCCATGTAGTCCTTGGTACCGATCCAGAGCATCACTTAGAATATGCGAAATACGCGATAGGCAAATCTTTAAAGGTGATTATGGACAAACCAATAGTCGCCATCCCAAATGCCATAAAGAATGAACAAGCTGCAAATCTTATCTTAGGTCAGTATAATGAATTGGACGAGATTTACAGGAAGCACAAAGCTGCAAACGTCGTGGTTTTATCTCAAAGACGATATCATCCTGCATACAATAAAGTTGCCGACGATGTTATCGAGAACTACAGCCGGACAAAAATTATACCTCATTATCTATATCTCATGCACAGTGATGGACAACTGCGGATCCTGAACGAGATTGATGACATTACATATCACGGTTTCAACCATGGATATGGAAAAATATCTCATAGCGGCTACCATTTCATAGACACTTTATACCTATATTTAAAATACTTTATAAATAATGGACAGATAAATAATTTCTCACTCATCGCACATCATTTAAGCCCCGCAGACTATTCAAAACAACTTAATCACAAAAATATCGAGGGAATCTTTGGATTTAACGATACTATTCGTCCATACATAGCGAAATCAGATGGTGAAATAGATGCATATGTAACCATCCAATTTAAAAAAGATAGTCAGCTCGTATCAACTGTACGCCTAGATATGCTACATAGCGGTTTTAGTGATCGTATCAACTTTTCGTCAAATAGGGATAACCTGTACAAGGGCAATGGGAGAATACGTCACGAGAAGCAGATCATCATGCAAGGGCCTGTCTACGCAGCATACATTGACTCTCTCCAGTCTAAGCAAATAGACCTTAGTGGTAGTAATGACCTTACGGAATTAGGTGGAGAGCATCACTTTCAACTTATTCGCTTCAACCATACCTCAAGTAGAAAGCAGATTATAACTGAAGAAGGAATTGATGAACTTATGAATGTTACAGACCTTGGGTACAGCCGCGGACACCAAGAGGAGGCACGCTATTATTCTCTGGATGACTTTTTCTCAACTTCTGCAAAAGGCACTCGCTCACAAATCAGCGATTTGTCGGACCATTATTTTAGTTCTTTAATTATGAGTAGTATTTATCTATCAATATGCACCGGAAGTAAGATTGAAAGGAGTATATAAATGCGCATTACATTTGAAGGTGAGCACCGCTCCGGCAAGGGGACACAAATTAACCTTTACAAAAAGAGAAGCATGCATGACCCATTAATAATCAGAGGAGATGGATCATATCAGGGCGGCTTAGATAATATCTTAGACCAAGAAGATGTTGCTATTCGTGAATCGCTTAATAGGCATCTATACAACAGCAGCGACCAAAAAGTACATAAGCATCTATGGTCTGTTGCAGCTAACTTATGCGCATCTGTAGTCATGCACCCAAATCTACAGAATCAGGATATTTTGATTGATAGAGGACCTCTTTCGAGAGCATCTTTCCTCTTATCAACTGGCCTTAATGGTCAAGAATTACTCAATAATATGTATCCTGCGTATAATCTTGATATTGAAGATGGCGCAATTCGTGGTGATGTTATAAATATTGAGTCTATCGACTTTGGTAAAATAATATACCTCAAAGTCCCCACTTCAGTTCTTCTTGAAAGAGTATCTGATGATGATCCAAAGGCTGATTTTCGTAGAAAAAATATTAGAGAAAAAGAGGGCTTATTCGATAAGGCAATCGATACTATGCCTAAATCTGTTCGCTCAAATATTGAAATTGTCGATGGAAATAGACCACCAGAAGAAGTGTACAAATCTATAGTCGATATATAATATACGGCTCAATAGACATTACTTCGTTATAAGATTCTATATCTTCACCATCAATAATTGTTCTAAGCATCTTTGCTACACCCGAATGACCAATTATCAATAAATTTTCATCCTTATTCTTAATATCCTCATAGAAACTATTGATACGCTCGTAGAAGTGGATCTTATCCTCAATATCAAATTCTGAATAGGCTTTATGGTTGTCAAAGTCCCTATATGGTTTGCCTGTTAGTTTTCCGAAATTCAACTCATGTATTCGCAAATCAATAATCAATTCCATATCATAAGACTGTTCACTTTGAAATATCTTACCAGATTCG
>JASLDG010000044.1 GCA_030146045.1 Candidatus Saccharimonadales bacterium
CACGAAAAAATCCGACTTTCAGGTCGGGTTTTTTCGTGGCTGGGGTGGAGGGGATCGAACCCCCGAATGCATGGACCAAAACCATGTGCCTTACCACTTGGCGACACCCCAATGTGTCATTGCGAACTTCGCTAATAATCGCCCTGTATCTTACACGTGGCGACACCTTATTGATACGCGATATACAGTATAACATACTTCACCAAGGCTGCACAGGTGAGGGTAATCTGTAGTGCTATACTAAGCTTATGAACTTATTTCTTTCCTACGCCTATACCGATCGTAATCCTGAAGAGGCTACGCGTGAAGCAACCTTGATCGTCGAGACATTAAAGTCGCTCGGACATACTGTCTACTGCGACCGATTCGACCCAGTCCTCGCTACTGCACAGCAAACGGGTGATGTTAAAACAATTTTCGATCATCTGCTTCCAAAAATTCCCGCTATGGATCGCCTTATCGTGATTGTTAGCTCGCCCCAGCGAAGCGTTGGGCAGCTGATTGAAGTAGGTGCCGCACTTGCTCAGCATGTTGTCGTTGATCTCTACGAATCGGCATCGGCCGCTGGTACAAGCTATCTGCCACAACTCGCGTCAAGTCACCATGTCTGGCAAGACTACGAAGATCTCAGCGATCAACTATCTCGTGATTTCAGTGGCAACATATAATATATCACACGTAATGGGCTGTTAATGACACCTTATTCTTCGCTAGATCAGCCGGCGTACCCTCAAACAAAACCTGGCCTCCGCGCGTACCCCCTTCAGGACCCATGTCAATAATCCAGTCCGCTTGACGGATCACATCGAGATTATGCTCAATCACCACTACGGTATTACCACTCTCCACTAAACGATTCATAATAGCAAGCAAGTGCTCAATATCCGACATATGGAGACCCGTTGTTGGCTCGTCCATAACATAGATACTGCCTTTTTTATGGAGCTCACCGGCTAATTTAATACGCTGACATTCGCCGCCGCTGAGCGTACTCAATGGCTGTCCGAGGGTAAGATAGCCAACACCGACATCATGCATCGCTTGCAATATGCGCGTCATTTCTTTTTGATCGAAAAACTCAAGCGCCTGATCGACGGTCATTTCAAGTACATCACTAATTGACACACCGTTCAGCTTCATGGCGAGTACTTCGGCTTTAAATCGTTTGCCGCCGCACACCTCGCAGGGTGTTTGCACGCCGTCCAAAAAAGCAAGGTCAGTATAAATCACGCCCGCACCTTGGCAATTTTCACACGCGCCTTTCGAGTTAAAGCTAAAGAGGCCTGGTGCCGCCCCATTTGCCTTGGCGAAGGCTTTACGGATAGCATCCATAATACCCGTATAGGTCGCTGGGTTTGAGCGACGATTTGCACCAACTGCCGACTGATCAATCACGACGGCTTCGGGGTGTTCTCGTAAAAATACCTGATTAATCAGGCTACTTTTACCCGAACCGGCAACGCCCGTCACCACCGTCATAATACCCGTCGGAATATCTACACTGACATCCTTCAGATTGTGAAGTGTCGCATTCCTGATAGCGAGCGCACCCGTGGCAGAGCGAAAGGCATCCTTGACCGGCAGCTGTCTGCCAAGAAACCGACCGGTAAGCGTATCAGCAGCCAGCAGCTCTTGGTACGACCCGTCAAACACAATTTCACCGCCCTTACTACCGGCGTGCGGACCGACATCAATAATATAGTCGGCAATCTTGATAACATCAGGATCGTGCTCGACAACCAGCACCGTGTTGCCTTTATCGCGCAGCTTCTGAAGCAGCTCGTTGAGACGATGGACGTCACGCGGATGGAGCCCAACACTCGGTTCGTCAAAAATGTACGTCACATCAACCAAACTACTCGAAAGATGCTTCACCATTTTGATGCGCTGCGATTCACCACCGGAAAGTGTATCGGTTTCACGACTGAGGCTTAGATACCCAAGCCCAATATCCACCATATGCTGCAAGCGTTCAGTTAACGTCTGAACGATACTCGCCGCAACCGGATCGGTAACCTTAGCGAGCTCCGGTATCAGCGCTTCAACTTCCATCGCCGCCATTTCGGCAATTGAAAGCCCGTTGATTTTAGCTGCAAGTACTGTCTGGTTTAAACGCGTTCCATGACAAACAGGACACTCAGCTTCATGAATATATGGTGCGACTGCTTTCTGTGTCCGTTCTGAAAGAGACTTCAAGTCACGCTTGATATAATTTTGCGTGATTTTCTCGAGCACACCAAGATAGGTAATGTTAATCGTATTTGTCCCCATTGCCATCTTAAACTTGCGATTTTTACCCCACAAAAGGAGCTCAAGTTCTTCGGCCGTATAGTCAGAGAGCTTTTTATCTTGGTTAAAATACCCCGATGCCACATAGCTATTCATTTCCCATGTGGCAAAAAACGGCACATTGACCGCGCCTTCGGCCAGTGATTTCGACTTATCAATCAACGCATCTTCATCGATCGTCAGCTTTGTGCCTGACCCTCCACATTCCATACACATACCATTCGGGTCATTGAATGAAAAATAGTACGACGCGCCAACATAGGGCAGGGCAATGCGCGAGTAGAGGAGTCGAAGCACCGAATAAATATCGGTAATCGTGCCGACCGTCGAGTGAGCGCCGCCGCCAAGTCGCTTCTGATCAACAATTACCGCCATACTGAGATTATGTATTTCGTCGGCGTCTGGCTGCGGATATTTCGGCAAAAATCCACGAATAAACGCACTGAAATTCTCATACAATTGACGCTGTGCCTCCGAGGCGATCGTATCGAAAACTATTGAACTTTTACCCGATCCCGAAACGCCCGTAAAAATCGTTATTTTTCGCTTCGGAATCCGCACCGACACATCTTTAAGATTGTTTTCGCGTGCGCCTTTGATTTCAATATATTCTTGCATACTACTGCTTGCCGTTAATATCATGGCCACCAAACTTCGCGCGCATTGCGGCAAGTAGTTTGGTAGAGAAGTCTACAGTACCTTGCTGTGATGCAAGACGCACATCAAATGATGCCTGGATTGCTGGCATTGAGATACCTAGTTCGTTCGCCGTCTCGAGCGTCCAACGAGCTTCGCCACTTTCAGCAACGACGCCACTAATGCCATCAAGATTTGGATTTTCATGAAGTGCCTGGCGTGTTAAATCATTCAGCCAACTCGTCACGACGCTTGACTGCTGCCACACATCGCCAGCTGCCGCCAAATCGAGGTCTTTATATGGACCTTCGCGGAGTACTCGGTAGCCTTCAGCTAAACTCTGCATCATGCCGTATTCAATCGCATTATGCACCATTTTAACAAAATGCCCTGTGCCCGTTTCACCAAAATGCTGGTGTCCACCGCGCGGCGCCGCTAGCGTATCGAGAACTGGCACCAGTCGCTCGTAATGATCGCGGTTACCGCCAACCATCATAGAAAAGCCGTTTTCAAGCCCCCATACACCACCACTCGTACCAATATCAAGGAGTTCCGAGCCGGCATCATGTGCATGTTTCGCTCTGAGCGCATCGCCGCGATAGTCGCTATTACCACCATCGATGATCGTGCTGCCCGCTGGTAAAATCTCCAACCACTCGTTGACTTTAAAATTAATCACCTCCGCAGGGAGCATAATCCAGAGCACTACCGGTTCGCCGCCAAATGCATCAACCACCTCTTGATCAGTATAGGCAGGAATCGCTCCAAACGCTTTAGCTTCGTCAACCTTTTCGGGGCTCCGGTTGTGCGCCACCACTTCATGGCCACCTTCGACCAGTTTTTTAGCAATCTGTCCGCCCATACGGCCTAGTCCCGAAATAGCAATCTTCATGTCGTCCTCCTGCTTATACCTACTTGTTTCAATTATATCACTCAAGTATATAGGCCACGGTGCGCCACAATACCAATCACTACTCGAGCCGCCTTAGAATCATCGCCGTCCGAGCCGGCAGATAGAGAAGAAGCTTACCATCAACCGTCCAATAGCGCATCACACTATCAATTCGATTCTGCCCGCCGTAGATTGAATCATCACTCGACAAGGCTACTTCGTACATGTCGCCCGGCGCAGGGATTGCATAGCTTTGGTATGATTCGGTGGGGGAGAGATTAGTCACAACCACGTAGTCGTCGCGCGCAAAACTCATCACATGATCGTCCTGGTGAATATACTGATAGTGAATCGGCCCTTCCAGTCGTTTTGCACGCTCAACCAATGCTTGATCAAAATTTGCCAACCACTGGTATTTCAGATGAAGATTATCGACCAGTGACCATTGCCGCCGCGCGTATTGATACGACCATTCATTACCTTCACGGGGGAAATCAACCCATTCCGGATGGCCAAATTCGTTCCCCATAAAGTTCATATACCCACCGCCGTGTGTTGTCGCCGTCAGAAGTCGAATGATCTTGTGGAGTGCCATCGCCCGATCGACACTTGGATCGGTATCATTGGCGCTCATATGCCAATACATCGCTTCGTCGGCAAGCCGGAACATGATGGTTTTATCACCCACAAGTGCCTGATCGTGACTTTCTACATAACTAATCACTTTTTCTTCGGGTCGGTGGGCTGTCAAATCGTACAAAAGCCCCGCCAAATCCCAATCCTCATCTTTTTGCTCCTTCAACAGCTTAATCCAAAGATCGGGTACTCCCATACTCAAACGATAATCAAATCCAATCCCACCGTCCACTTGCGGCGCAGCGAGGCCTGGCATACCACTCATATCTTCGGCAATCATCAGCGCATCGGGCCGTAAACCATGCGTCAGTGCCGCCGCCATTACCAAATAGGCAAGCGCGTCCATATCGGTTGCCTCGCTAAAATAATCATCATAGCTTGTAAACGCCTTGTCCATGCCGTGATGGGTATAGAGCATGCTCGTCACGCCATCGAATCGGAACCCATCAACATGAAATTCATCAAGCCAGTAGCGCAAGTTGCTGAGCAAAAAATGCGCCACTTGCGGCTTACCGTAGTCAAACGTGCGCGAATCCCACAATTTATGCGTTCCGCGCGCACCCTTGTAAAAATATTGATACAATGTTCCGTCGAACTTACTCAAGCCCTCCTCTTCGTTTTTGACTGCATGCGAATGAACGATGTCGATGATGACACGAAGCCCCATACCATGCGCTGTATCAATCAGCGCTTTTAGATCGTCAGGTGTTCCAAATCGCGAACTCGGCGCAAAGTAATTCGATACATGGTACCCAAAACTGCCATAGTACGGATGTTCGGCAATCGCCATGAGTTGTACTATCGTATACCCGGCCGTTTTGATGCGAGGCAGTACATCGCGAGTAAATTCGGCATACGTTGCTACTTTTTCGTCTTCGCCACTCATACCGATATGTGCTTCATAGATCATCGGATTAGTAGGGGAGGAGACGGGTGTTTCGTGCTGCCATGTAAACGGTACGTCAGGGTGCCACACCCCTGCCACAAACGTCTTGTCGTCGTTTTGTATCACACGCTTTGCATATGCCGGAATACGGAAGCCGTCGCCACCGCGCCAAAAAAGATGGAGCTTGTACGTATCGCCATGCTTCAACGTATCGAGCGGGAACGAACCCTCCCATATGCCATCATCGTTTTTGGTAAGCGCATATGCCTCTTCATCCTTCCACCCGCAAAAATCACCCACTATATACATTTTTTTAGCGTAGGGCGCCCATTCACGAACCACCCAAGCATCTGACGTACGATGAAGCCCAAAGTACAGATGTCCCAGTGCAAAATCTTGTACGCTCTTACCATCCAAAATCTTCACTACCGTCTGCACGATAGCTTTCTGGCGCGCCTCGAGCTTATCTTTGTAGGGCTCAAGCCACGGGTCTTTGTCGATCAATGCCTGTATTGCCATAAGTACTTTCAATTGTACCAAAATCAGGGCAAAAAAACACCGCTCTGATGCGAGCGGTGTTTTAAATATTTTAAATATTAACGACTAATTATTTCTTACCACCAAGAAAGGTACCGAGGAGACCCATACCTGTTCCGATTGGATCAGCCTGGAACTGCTGTGGAGTCGGAAGCTTTGGAATAGTTGGTACTACTGGCGCAGGGGCGTTTACTGTTGCATTGACCGACGCAGCAGGCTTGCCGTTCGAAGGCGCAATCCACTGATTGATCGTATTTGCAACACCATTGCCGCCACCTTGTGGTTTAGCAACAGGCGCAGCACCACCAAGACCTTGGGTAACTGTGCTGATTGCCGTATTAATACTCTCTGGCGTTGGGTTTGCAATTGCCTTTTGAACTGGCTTGATCGCATCTGCAAGTGGTTGGAATGCCGCTGTTACATTGCCGAGGCCCGGTGCTACAGTATCACCAACCTCACGAGCATTAATGTTACCGTTCGAATCACCTTCGAGCAATTTTGCTGCATGATCGATATTCGCAGGAGTCGCAATACCGTTATTCTTTTGAAGAGTTGCCGTTATGCCCGATTCGTAAGCCTTACCAGTCATCGGATTAATGACTCGAGTGCCGCTATTGAAGTGACGTGTTGTTGAACCATCGGCATTCTTTGTTATAGCGTATGGTGTACCTGAATGCGCATCAAGTTCGTGCGTACCGAGATATGCGGTACCGAGTCCGTTCGAAAGTGCACGGAAAGGATTAATTGTTCCGTCTTTATCGACAGTTGCCGTCCATACATCTCCCGTACCGCGACCACCATGAGCCATGCCGCCATCGTTCACATCATAAGTAATTTTGCTCCCATTTTTTGGACCGGGATTCTCTGTTGATACGCCAAAGGCTTTCAAAATAGGACTTACCGTACTGCTGTTTGCAACACTATGAGGAGCAAACAGACCATTGTTTGGTGCGTATGGCGTCGCAATTGCCCTTACATTCAAATCAGGACGTTCAGCCGCAGCTTTCAGTGCACCAGTACCACCTTGCGAGTGACTCACTACAGTATCACCAGGGCGTGCCTGTGCCAAAATAGCTTGCTTTGCTTGCTCACCGGACTGATCCCATGTTTGGCGCTCGCCAGGAATAATACCACCGATTTCAGCATCATATCGCGCAACGCGTGGCCCACCGTTAAATCCAGCAACACCAGCTTGACGAGCTGCATCCGGCATCACATTAGATCGACCCTGCGTATGTCCAGGTACAAAGATTGGATTACTTGGTGCATTAGGATCCAATGGCTTCACGACCGCGGCTGTTTCGTATTCGATTCGCGTTGATCCATGCGAGGTACCTAAATCAAGACCTTTACTTAACGCGAGCGCGTTCAAGAAAATACCACCTGTTGACACAACACCAGCTGCAACAGCAAGGCCACGTCGACCGATCGCAAGACGGATTCTTTCCATACGAGTCAGTTTTTCATTAGGATTTTCGGCCTTTTCAAGCAATTGCTGTTTGCGTTCAGCCATATTCATCTGAGTGATAGACATCTCAGCACCAAGACGACTAAGGCTCAACCGACCAAGTGTTCGGCGTAGCGAGAACTTCTTGTGCTCGAGAGCTTCTTGTTCAGCTGCTGCTTGATCTTCTATTGTATCTGAAAAGGTAGGTGTAGATTCACTTACTACAGGAGTACTCTCGGCACCGTACTGCTTTATCGCATTAATATATTTACTTGTTATCTGGTCGATCTCAGGAATCGACTGTGCTTCAAATAGACCTGGCGTATCGCCAAAATCTTGCGTCATTTGATCATTGAAACGATCAGTCACCTCGTTGGGCGAGAGAGGGGTTTCGGTGGGTGCTTTCTCTTGTACTTTCATGATTATGCTACTACCTTTACCTTATTTCTGTATCCATGTTATCACTTATTTGACAAAAAGTCAATAGTATAAACACAGATTATTTATATGTGCAATTTTATGTTTATGCTAATATATGAGTTCCGTCTGATATACTAGTAAGCAAGATGGCAAGAAAAACGTATCCTATTGTCGATGTCACACTCGACCGCATTGTTGGCGGCGGGCAGACGCTCGGCACACTTGAAGATGGTAAGAAAATTTTTGTATGGGGCGGACTCCCTGGTGAGCGTGTCCGTGTACAAACAACCAAGAAAAAGAGCAGCTATAACGAAGGGGTAGTTATAGAGGTGATTGAGACATCAAAAAACCGCGTTGCACCTCGCGACCCGGAGAGCTATATTAGCACCAGTCCGTGGCAAATCATGACATTTGATGCCGAAGCGCACTACAAGGCCGCGCTGATTGAAGAAGCTTTCGAGCTCCACGATATCGTCTTGCCTGAAGCAATCGAGGTCTGGAGCGACGGGCGAGAGTATGAATATCGTAACAAAGTCGAATACAGCTGGTGGTGGGATAAAGAAGCCGAAACGATCGACCTGGCGTTTTTCCGCCGTGGCACTAAGGGCAAGATATCGGTCGAGGGCACCAGCCTGGCGCGTCCCGAGATCGACGAGACTGCCCATGCCGTCCGCGATATTTTGCGTGCGCGACATACTAATGGCTTCGACCTCAAAACTGTTATGATCCGAGCCAATCAGGCAGGGAAGACGGTCTTCCAACTCTATCTCAAGGCTGAAGAATTTGATGATTTTACAGAAACAGAACGTGCCACGCTACCATCACATACCCAAGGCTACGAAATTATCCATTCCAACCCCAAAAGCCCGGCCAGCGTCATCACCAAACGTCTCCATAGCTACGGCGATATCGTCCTCAGCGACACGGTGTACGGTGTGCCATTCCACTACGCTACCGAAGGTTTTTTCCAGATTAATCTGCCGGTATACGAACAGGCACTGCGTGATATGGAGCAGTGGATCACAGGGAAGAGTCAACCTATCAACCCTTCGCACGCCGACTTGACCCTGCCGACACCGTCAGGTGTGGCACACGAGGCGAGCGAAGCGGTTGGTAGTGTTGACGACTGCAATAGCAAAGTCGTCGACCTCTACAGTGGTGTTGGCACTATCGGCCTCACTATTGGCGGCCCAGATATCACCCTTGTCGAGCTCAACGAACATGCCGTCCGCGAAATGGAGCGCAATATTGCTGCGCTTGGTCGCGTCGCCGAAGCCAAACCCGTCCTCGCCGCCAGCGAACAAGCACTCGAATATATTACAGGTGACGCCACAATTATTGTCGATCCGCCACGCGCTGGCCTCCATCAAGATGTTGTCGACCGCCTGCTTGACGTGCAACCCGACCGCATCATCTACCTCAGCTGCAATCCTGTTACCCAAGCCCGCGACGTCGCCCGCCTCGCCGAGGTCTACGGCATACGCGCACATAAAGGCTACAATTTCTTCCCACGCACGCCTCATATTGAGCATCTGGTTATTCTTGACAAGAAATAACTCTCAAGACCGACGACATACATCTTCACCCTCTAGAGCGCGAAGTCCAACTCACAAGAAGCAGCTCCGCCCCTTGAGAAAGAAGAGAGAAGTTGCTTTTATGAGCTCGTTTTAATACGGCGATAGGTAAACTTCGCCGCCACGCGCCAGCCACTGCTTACATCGGTGTCAAATTGCTTAATTTCACCATCGATCACTTCATGGATTTGCACCAGAGCAGGGTTGTATGGTGCCAACGTGCGATAAAAAATAATATCTTCCGCCGATGGGTTGCGGCGAGCAGGAAAAACTTCTTTAAACCGTGCACGGCCAATCTCATCAAAATAGTCAACCGTATCTTTTGGCGGTACAAAGAGCTCCGGTTTGAGCCCCATACGTGTTACGATCTTTTTCACATCGCCCAGCGTCTGTTTCGAACGTGCGGTGATATAAACGAAAAGTTGCTTTTTCGTCGTGAGAATAACAGTAGCAGTTGCCGTATGACTCACAGGGAGCGCGCGGGCAATGACTTTGTCAATTTCAAACCGAACCCCAAATTGTTCTTTGGCGTTCTTCTCGATAGCAATATCGTCATAAATCGAATCGTTCATGAATGACACTAGTGTATCACAAACCTATTCATTGATAAATAGTCTAGTTTATGTTATAATGGATCCATGGCGGTACTCTCGCCATCTTACAGAAGGGGACTCGCGATGTCTGGAACATTCGTGCGAGGTGTGCTTGTTGGCATTTTGCTGGTCGGTGGCCTTGGTGTACTGGCCGGCTGGTACCTCACGAACGGCATCAACGATGGCTGGCAAAAGACACCGTCCTCGTTCACGCCCGCTCCAACAATAATGCCAACGACAACGATCCCGACGGGATCACGCACCACGCCCAGTACACCGGTATCAGATCCGCCCATCACCACCATCACGGTGCCACCGATCGGATAAGGAGCCGCTCGCCCCAGCGGGGTTTCTGCGCATCAAACCATGCGCAGAAACCCCGCTCTTACTATTTACAGCCCTCATAACCCACCGTATACTAAAAATACCTAAAAGGGAGGGTATATCTCAATGAAAAGAGTTCATACATCAGTGCAGCGATTCATTGCGAGCGGAGTGCTTGCGTTTGTTGCAGCGGTTTCAATCGGCACAAGCGCAGGTGCTGTCGCGCCGCCAAGTGGATCCACCTATGTTGCATTAGGCGATTCATTTAGTTCAGGTGCGGGATCAGGCATTGTCCCTGGGGTACCTGTCGAGAACCAAGCCGTCTATGACCCGTTGACAAATACAACGACCAACCAATGTCTCCGTTCAAGCAAATCATATCCGGTCAAATTAAGCACACAATATAGCCTTGTACTCAAAAATGTATCGTGCGCCGGCGCCACAACAAGCTCGCTTCTTATCACGGGGCAGTTTGGCGAACCAGCCCAAATCGGAAGTGTCACGAGCGACACAAAGCTTGTCACACTCACTATCGGTGGTAATGATATCGGGTTTGTCGATGTTGTTTCGTGTATCGTGACGTCCGAGTGTAGTGCAAGTTCAGCCGCCATCACTACGTCGAATACACAGCTCGCAGCGTTGCCAGCTAAACTTGATACCGTCCTGAATGAGATAAAAAGCCGTGCACCAGCGGCCCACATCGCTATCGCCGGCTACCCGCAAATTGTCCCTCATTACGGTCAGCCGGCACTCGGGTGCCGCCCATGGCTTTCATGGAATGAGCAGCGTGTCGCCAACGACATGGAAAACACGCTCAACGCGACTATCGCGGCAGCCGCAACTCGCGCCGGCGCTACCTACGTTGACCCAGCCGCAGCCGGATCACCATTCCTCAAACGAGACCTCGTAGGTCTTACAACTGACGCCTGTTCACTCAGCGCTGGTCGTCAAATCAACGGTATTCGTGTCGATTTCAACGCTGGGTCATTCCACCCGAACGCGTATGGCCAGCAATCCTATCAGACATTGTTTAGCGCCGCACTATAACTTGTCATAGCACCAACGACACGCCCCGATGATATCACCGGGGCGTGTTTTCATGTTGTACAATAGAGAGAATGGATTTTGACACTCGGTACAAAAAATTGAACACTGCTCAACGCCAAGCAGTCGATCAGATAGACGGGCCCGTTATGGTAATAGCTGGCCCTGGTACTGGCAAAACCGAGCTTCTCAGTATGCGCGCGGCCAATATCTTGCGTCGATCCGATACCTTGCCAGAATCAATCCTCTGCCTTACGTTTACCGAGAGCGGAGCGGCAGCCATGCGTCAACGCCTCAGTGAAATCATTGGCAAAGATGCCTATAAAATCGCTATTCATACCTTCCATAGTTTCGGCAGCGACATCATAGCCAAGCATCGCGAGTTTTTCTATCGGGGTGCCGAGTTTAAACCAGCCGACGAACTCACTGTCTATGGCATCATGACTGGCATATTCCAAGAGCTGCCGCACTCACATCCGCTTGCGTCACGCTTTGGCGATGAATTTACGTATCTCAAAAGTACCCTCAACACCATCTCTGACATCAAGCGCGCCGGTCTCACGAGTGCCCAGCTGCGTCAGGTTGTTGATCACACCGCACACGCAGTCGGCGCTATCGATACTATCCTGGCACCCATCTTTGCTTCTGGCATTAAAAAGGGAACTACGGCTGAGTCGCTTGCTCCCGCTGTTGATCAGATTCGTGCCATCGCTTCACCGATTGGTGTGCCGAATTTTGCGCCGCTTGCCGAGCTTATCGCCGATAGCCTTGAAACGGCACTCGACGAATCAGCTGCTGCGAATGGAACAACCAAGCCTATCACCGCGTGGCGTAATCGTTGGCTCAAAAAAAATAATCGCGGTGAGTTTGAGTGCAAAGCCGGCGCTCAAACTATTAAGTTAGCAGGTGTGTGTGATCTTTACGAACAGTATCGTATCCACATGGAAGCAGCTCGACTCTATGACTTTGACGACATGATTATCCGTGTGGTCCAAGCAATGGAAAAGCAAGACGAGCTTCGTTTCGACCTTCAGGAAACATTCCAATATATTATGGTAGACGAGTTCCAGGACACCAACCTTGCACAACTTCGTATCGTGCAGCTTTTGGCAGATAATCCAGTAAACGAAGGGCGCCCAAACGTATTGGTCGTCGGTGATGATGATCAAGCAATCTATAGCTTCCAAGGTGCCGAAATTGGCAATATCGTCGGCTTTCAAGATACCTATCCAAGTGCCATACGGATTCCGCTCATCGAAAATTATCGCTCAACTGCCCAGATTCTCACCCCAGGACGCGAAGTCATTACGCAAGCGAATGACCGCCTCGAAACACGATTTACAGGTCTCGACAAAACACTCGTGCCGCACGTCACCGATACGACAAGTACAACACTCCTCGTTGCATGTGAAAGTAGCGACGATGAGCGGCAGTATATCGCCCGGCATATCGCTGATCGTATTGCCGAAGGTACCACGCCCGATAGTATCGCCGTCTTAGCACGCAAACATAGCGAGCTTGAGGCGCTGCTGCCGTATCTTGCCAAGCAGCATGTGAGCGTGAACTATGAGCGGCGCGATAATGTATTAGAACTCCCCGTTATCGTACAGCTTGAGCATGTCGCTACACTCATAGCCGCACTCGCCACCGGAGACCTCGACCAAGCAAATGCTTTACTGCCCGTATTCTTAGCGCATCCTGCATGGGACATTGCGCCTGAATCGATATGGCGCCTGAGTCTCAACGCTAAAAACAGCCATATCTCGTGGCTCGAAGCCATGAGCACACAGCCAGAGTTTGCGAAACTTCATACCTGGCTGATTGAAACAGCAGCGCAGTCGCTCACACAGCCGCTGGAGCGTATCATCGACACGCTTATCGGAGTTCCACCGCGCGACCATGAGCCAGCTCCTTCATTTACATCGCCTCTCTATACTTTTTATTTCTCTGAGAAAAAGCTTCAGCTGCACCCTGATGAATATCTCGTCTATCTCGAAGCTCTCCGAACCATCCGGGCGCGCCTTCGGGACTATCAGCCACAAGAAGAACCTCGTCTTACCTCGTTCCTTGCATTTATTCAGCTCCATCGCTCGCTCGGAAGTACGATTACCAGCCTCCGTCCGCGTGCCGAACAGCTGTCTGGTGCCATTCATCTTATGACCGCACATAAATCAAAGGGGCTCGAATTTGACCATGTCTATCTTTGCGGAGCAGTCGATACTAATTGGGGAGAACGTGTCGCCAGTCCGCCACGGTTAATTTCGTACCCTGACAATATGCCGCTCGCCGCCTCAAATGGCTCACTCGACGAGCGTATACGGCTCTTTTTCGTCGCGATGACCCGCGCACGAAAACACCTTACTATCAGTTACGCCAAACACGACGATGCAAACAAAGACACGCTACCAGCGAGTTTCTTGACCGCCACCTCACTCACGCCCACTACCATCACACCTGCGCACACCATCGAACACATTGCCGAAGAGCTCGAGACTGCTTGGTACCAACCACTTGCTCATCTTAACCCAGACCATACCATGCAGGAACTACTCGCCCCAACACTTGAACGATATCGCCTGAGTGCAACACACGTTGGTGCCTTTCTTGATGTGACACGTGGCGGCCCCCGGATGTTCCTACTCGATCAACTGCTGCGTTTTCCATCACACAAAGGCCCGCAAGCCGCCTATGGCACCGCTATACATGCTACCCTCCAGCGCATTCACCAACATCTCAGCGCCACCGAACGACACCTTCCGCTTGAAGATATTTTACAGAGCTATCAGCACGCGCTTGAACAACAATATCTGCCCAAAAATGAGTTTGAAATGTATCTTGAGAAGGGTAGTCAGGCGCTCGAAGCGTTCCTCGAGCATCACTATGGCACATTCACACCCGCACAAAAACCCGAGCTCGATTTTGCGTCGGAACATGTCCAAATTGGCGATGTTCGCCTGACCGGTAAGCTCGATGTGGTCGATATTAACAAATCCGACAAAACAATCATCGTGACTGATTACAAAACAGGTAAGCCAGCCCACACCTGGAAGGGGAGTGCTGACTACGAAAAAGCCAAACTCCATCGGTACCGTCAACAACTCCTCTTCTATAAACTCCTGGTTGAACATTCGTCGAGCTTTTCGGGTTATACCGTCGATCGTGGCATCTTGCAGTTTGTCGAACCTGATACAAGCGGAGTCGTCCCGTCGCTCGAAACCTCATTCACCAGCGATGACATCGAGCGCTTTACCCGCCTCATCACCAAAATCTGGCATCATATCACCATGCTCGATTTCCCTGACACCTCGCACTATCCCGATACCTATGCTGGCATCGTAGCTTTTGAACGTGATTTACTTGACGAATAGCTAAAAATGCGATACGATACTAGTTGTGCGTGTGTTGTACACGGCGATACTTGGGAGAAAAATAGCGTTATATCGAGTTCTTCCGCGTGTCGCCTTGTATAAGCACGACGCTCTTTAACAGAGATAGTGTAAACACGGCCACGCAGGTATGCGAGTAGTAGTGTGTCAATGATTCGCTCTTGGCAAGCTATGATGGCCGTGTGGCCAACTTGCGTGCGGTAGGATAAATGGAATGGTTTAGGGATTCGTTTATCCTACCAAGACGGGGTGTGGCGCAGCCTGGTAGCGCGTCGCCCTTCAGGGGCGAAGGTCGTAGGTTCAAATCCTGCTACCCCGACGGGGCGCCCCCATACCTTCTATCCTTGCGAGGGTAGAAGGTCGGGGCGTGCCCGCCACTGTTCGAAGTTGATCCAACGAGTTCACCTGAGGAGGTGACATTATGTACGATCACGAACGTCGGGCGTGCAACACCGACCCGAAGTATCGCACAGCCGAGCAGCAGCAAATCGTCGACAAGCTCACGCGCGCTGGCAACCAGGAGGCCAAGAACCTCGACTTCAAGGCCAGCGGCAAGCGTACCGGATGGTAACACCACCTCATGGGCAGCGCGAGGGTACGGGGATAGCTTCGCGCTGCCCTCCGGGGCGCAATAACCAACCAAAGCACTATCTCTGTGCTTTACCAATTTTCATATCGCGTATGTGAGTATTGTTAAAGTAAAGGAGAATCATGACAAACGAATCAAAACCTTTTCCATTCGCACACCGTGAACGTTCGGTCGATCTAACGCCTCGTAATATTCGTATTAGTCAAGCGACTATTGATATCATTCAAAAGCAGCTCGACATGATTCGTGGGCAAGCAGTCGTTCTTGGAAAAACCGCCCTCGACTCGCACGATAGCAACGAATCATCTTTAGCCGAGTAGACTGTGGCCGACTTTTGGCACGATCTTCCGCGTCCATTCTTTATTCTTGCCCCCATGGAGGCAGTGACCGACGTCGTCTTTCGGCATGTGGTCGCGCAGGCAGCTGCGCCTGACATATGGTTTACTGAGTTTACTAACGCGACTGGTTGGGCTGCCGCCGGCGACAAAGCGATTGGTGGACGCTTGATTAAAACGGACGACGAGCACCCTATTGTCGCCCAACTATGGGGTAGTAATCCCGAAGCAATGGCAAAGCTCAGTATCCATTGCGCTACACTCGGGTACAACGGCATTGATATCAACATGGGGTGCCCGGACAAATCCGCTGTCAAAAGCGGCGGGGGAGCTGGCATGATCAAAACACCTGATGCCGCCGCTGCCATCATCGCCAGCGCCAAAGAGAGCGGGCTCCCTGTTAGTGTCAAAACACGCCTTGGTTATAGCCGGGTCGATGAGTGGCAAGAATGGCTCACGCATATTCTGAAGCAAGATATCGTCAACCTGACCATTCATTTACGCACCAAAAAAGAAATGAGCAAGGTCCCCGCCCACTACGAACTTATCCGTGATATTAAGCAGCTGCGCGATGACATAGCACCCAACACCCTTCTGACCATCAACGGAGATATCCGCGATCGACAGCATGGATTAGAACTCGTCAGAGAGACCGGTGTCGACGGCGTCATGATAGGGCGGGGAGTCTTCCATAATCCGTATGCATTCGAAGATTCACCAGTACTACATAGTCGCGATCAACTCATTAGTCTCCTCAAGACTCAGCTTGATCTGTATGATCGCTACAGCGCTCAAACAGGTCGGCCCTACGAAACACTTAAACGATTCTTCAAAATCTATATCCGTGAATTCGAAGGTGCCAGTGAACTGCGCGACGCACTCATGCATACCGCCACCACAAACGAAGCGCGCCAGCTGTTAGGCTAGCGCGACTCCGACTTTCGTAATGCTACTACTTTACTATTTGACGTTCAGGTTCTTGATAATATCCTGAAGACTTGACTGTGCCGACCCAAGACCGGTCAGGTTCTGGCTAAGCTGTGTAAAGATAGACTGAAACACCGTTGATGCCTGTGCAAAGCTTGCTTGATTCGAAAGTGTCGAAGCCAAGCCAATTGCCGATGCGACAACACCGCTCATTGAGGTAATCAACTGCTCGACGTTAGCAAGCTGATTCTGCAATGCTTTTGTTTGATCTTCATTTGCCTGATTTGCACCGTCAGTCGCAGATTTACTGAGCGTGTCTTTAATCTTATCAGCAAGCTGTGTAAGCTGATTGACCGTCTCTTGTTGCGACCCTGCCGACGTAACAAGTTGCGATTGACCGAGTGTCGTTGCAAACTGGCTATAGGTACTGTTCACTTGTCCAACAAGTTTGTTGATCTCAGATACGATATCAGCAGAAGGGTTCGCGCTGGTTGAGGTGCTTGTCGAGCTATTGCCCGATGAACCAAGCTTCGTCTGCATTTCTTTAACCTTCGCTTGCAAATCTTTAATCTGATCTGTCACCTTGGTCAACTGCGCTTTCACTGGAGCAGTTTGCTGATCAGTTAGTGTTTTAATTTGGTCGAGCGCGTCCTTAGCTGCATTCGCCAAATTCAAACGGCGCTCAAGCTCAACCTGCATCGATGCTGTCAAGCTCGTAGGGTTGTTGATAGCAGCTTCAAGTTTTGCCTGAAGATCTTGAACATTAATATTAGCACTTGCATTTGCACTTGGTTGCGTGCTTGCACTGGTAGAAGTCGAGGTGCTCGTGCTTGGCTGGGTTGTTGCCGTCTGGATTGTTGCATTAATTTGCTGAAGCGACGCCATCGTCTGTTCAAGCGTCTTTTTCAGTGTGTCTTTACTGCCTTCAATTGCCGTTTGTGGAATTGACTTCAAGGCGTCAAGCGCATTCTTGATCACACTAATTTGCTGCTGCGTATCACCTTGGATATCAAGGAGCTTCTGGTTGTTAACCGTTACATTAGCCGAGGCGGTCACTGCATGAACCGGTGCCTGTGCAATCAGTGCGACACTCGCGACGACTGCAAAAGCTGTAACAGCGGTTGTTTTTACATTGATAAATGAAGCGTATTTCATGATTATCGTCCTACCTTGATTTGCTTCGATGGGTCATCAAGAGCTGCCTTAGCATTATTTTGATTTTCCTGATTGGTCTTCAGTGAAGCATCAAGCTCGTCTGCTTCTTTACTCAGACGTTGCTGCTCAGTCATCTGAGAAGAGTCTGCTGTCTTGTTGCCATTATCTTTGCTGCCAGAGAGAGCAAACCATGCGCCAACTGCAATCAAAACGGCAGCGATAATTGCAACTGCAGCGATAATCAGCCGTGACTTCGAATCTTTTTTTGTCGATTCCATATATTCCTCGGTGTTTATGTTATTTTTTACTAGACGCTTTTATCATAGCGCATATGTTTTTTGAACGCAAGAGGTTTTCGCAGGCAAGAGAACGTGACTTTACTTTTTATAATATTTATGCTATAATAGAAATATGTCACAGTCGTGACACCAATACTCTCGAGGAAAGAGAAGCACATGAACACCATCGCGCGCATCGTCGCCAGCTCTACGATCGCTGCCAGCCTGATCGGGCTGAGCGTCGGCACAGCGCAGGCCGATCCGATCAACCTGACCGACCCGGCCATCGCCCAGTTCGCGCAGGTACCGAACATCTGCAATCAGCAGCTGGACGGCGCCAACGGGTCAGTCACCCACAGCGGGGCCGAGATCAACGGTGTCGCCGGAGCCGACTACCGCATGCACATCGAGCAACAGACCACCACAGGATGGGAGCCGATGGGTCGCGGCCACCTGATGACCTGGGTCAACGGTACGCTCGGCGACCCTGAAGCGCTGCAGGTCCCGTCCGGGGCGCAGTTCCGGATCTTCGTGGTCCAGAGCTCCGGCGGCACCGCCCGCGGTGCGTGGCGACTGGTCGTCGAGGGGCCAACCACCCAGGGCACCACCCTGGGCTCGAACCTGACTCCGATCGCGTCCGACGTCACGGCCTGCTAACGCTACCGTACGCACCCTCGAGAGTCCCTCGATTCCGCTTCATGCGGGATCGAGGGAACTTTCATTTATAGACAAAAACTCCCGTTACATAATCCAACGGGAGTTTCTTTCATAACGAGGGGGCCAGGCTACCGACGATGGCGCCGACGGAGGTCAGCCACCTTGAGTCGCACCGCATGACGATCCACCAAGGCCGAGGCTTTTTCAAGTTCAACCTGATCCTTGGCTTCGTCGCGCATCTTAAGCGCACGATCAAGCGCAGCCTTGCTTTCGGCCTCAACAATATCTTCACCACTATCAGCCTCGTCAACGAGCACACGGAGCGAATCGGTCGTCACTTCTATCACACCACCGCTAATCGCAAAGTATTCAAGCTTGTCGTCGGCATCACCCTTAGCATGACGTACGGCAATTGCGCCGGGTGCGGCAATACTCACCAGTGGCTCATGTCCGGGAAATACCGCGATTTCACCATCTGCCGTCGGCAATACAACCTCGTAGACGTCTTGGTCAACCTTAACCCCGAGAAGTGTAACGAGTTGAAACTTCATCTAGTCCTTCTTTTCACTTAGCGCACCTGGAGCCATGTAGAACCATGATTCAGGTTTGTCATCGTATTTACCACTCAGGATATCAGCAGCGTCTTTGATGGTGTCTTCAAGTTTGACGTAGACACCCTTGTTACCGGTAAACTGCTCGGCAACGTGGAACGGCTGAGCAAAGAATCGCTGCAAGCGGCGAGCACGGTTGACGGTTTGCTTCTGCTCATCTGAAAGCTCTTCCATACCAAGGATGGCGATGATATCCTGCAAGTCTTTGTATTCCTGGAGGACACGCTGCACTTCACGTGCCACGCGGTAGTGCTCATCACCGACGACCTCTGGGTCGAGTGAGTTGCTGGTACTATCGAGCACGTCGACGGCAGGATAGATACCGATTTCGGTCAATGCACGGTTCATCACGATGGTCGCATCAAGGTGAGCAAATGTCGTCGCTGGCGCAGGGTCAGTGAAGTCATCGGCTGGCACGTAGACCGCCTGGACAGAGGTAATCGAACCATTCTTGGTGCTGGTAATTCGCTCTTGAAGCGCACCCATTTCCTGCTGGAGGTTTGGCTGGTAGCCCACCGCAGACGGCAGACGGCCGAGAAGGGCAGACACCTCGGCACCGGCCTGAGTGTAGCGGAAGATGTTGTCGACAAAGAGGAGGACGTCTTTACCTTCGTCACGGAAGGCTTCTGCCATCGCGAGACCAGAAAGCGCTACACGAAGACGCGCTCCCGGCGGTTCGTTCATCTGACCGAACACGAGTGATGTTTTGTCGAGGACACCGCTATCCGCAAGCTCTTCGTAGAGATCTTTACCTTCACGCGTACGTTCACCGACACCCGCGAATACTGAGTTACCCTTGTGATATTCGGCGATGTTATTGATCAGCTCCTGAATGAGGACGGTCTTACCGACACCCGCGCCAGCGAAAAGGCCGGCTTTACCGCCTTTAGTCAGTGGAGCAATCAGATCGATAACCTTGATACCTGTCTCGAGGATTTCGGCCGTGTTTGACTGCTCAGTGAGAGCAGGTGGCTGACGGTGAATCGGCGCACGTTTGCCTTTAAGTGCAGGCTTTTCATCAATTGGTTCGCCGACCACATTAAACATACGCCCCTGAGTTTCTTCGCCTACTGGTACGCTAATTGGTGCACCGGTCGCTACGGCGTCTTGGCCGCGGCGAATACCATCGGTGCTACTGAGCGCAATGGTGCGCACGGTATGCTCGTCGAGGTGCTGCGCAACCTCTAAAGTAATTGTCTTGTTGTCGTGCTCTACATGGAGCGCGTCATAGTTTGCTGGTAGCTTAGCGCCATCAGCAAACTCGACGTCCACGACCACACCCACCACCTGGGTGATGTGACCGGTATCAGTTTTTACTGCTGTCTTAACCATTATCTTTCTCCTCTTTCCTCACCGTGTATCGTAATTATGTTCTGTAGTCCATTTTTCGCTGCGTGTTCTTCAGGCGTTATCCAGCCGGGGAGGGCATCTGCTTCGTACATCCAGAATTCTTCTATCGGAATCGACCGCTCTTCGCCAATATCGTCGATTACCTGCAAAGTATCTGGCCGTAGTACGTATCCCAGGTTACTCATTAAGAGCCTCCACGCCACCGCTAATTTCCGCCAACTCCTGCGTAATCGCTGCCTGACGTGCTTTGTTCATAGCGAGCGTCAAATCGTCGATGAGATCCGTTGCATTATCGGTGGCGTTTTTCATGGCCATCATACGCATGATGTACTCGCTGGCACGAGAGGTGAGGAGTGCGTGGTAGACCTGCGCCTCAATCAAGCGATACGTGACCGCTTCAAGCACTTCCTCTTCGCTTGGCTCAAATTGAGCTTCGCGAACTGCCTCAGACACTTCAACTTGTTCATACCCGGCAGGCAACACCCGGCGCATCGTTGCTTGCTGGTTCACACTTGAGATATACTCTGTGTAAATCACGTCAACCGCGTCGACATCACCAGCCTCAAACTTCTCGATCGCCATATCAACAATCGCGCGGAGCTGCGAACCAGCTGGATCGTCAGGTAAATCTTGATAGGCAGCGGCAATCTGCGTATCCTTGAGTTTTGATGCAAAGCGATTCGCTCGGCGACCAATGGTAATGCTTTCATTCTTCACACCTTCGGCGTCATCAGCAAGCAATTGCTTTGTATAGAGCTTCAAAACATTCGCGTCATAGGCACCCGCCAGACCTTTGTCGGTCGCAATCACGATCAAGAGTCGCGACTGCACACGATCACGCACCTGATAGAGCGGATGTTGGTCGGTGACACCTTGAGCAGCAAGATGGGTCAAAATCTCATTCGCCGCACGCGTATAGGGAGCAGAGGCCTCTTCAGCCTCCTGCGCCTTACGCATCTTGCTTGCCGCCACCAGCTGCATCGCCTTAGTAATCTGCTTGGTACTCTTCACCGAGCGGATACGTGTTTTAAGGGCGCGAGTTGATGGCATGAAACTACTCCTCGAATCCCTTCGCGACCGCTTCGGCCGTCTTAAGGATCAACGTGGCATACTTGTTGTCGCCGGCAATTTTTTCGTCGCCCCTGGTCAGTTCCTGCATGTCTTTTTTGTGGTCAGTCCACAGACGAGTCAATAGGGCAGTCTGCGCATCCTTAATCTTGGCTACCGGCACTTTATCAAAAGCACCTTCAGAAACAGCATAAATGCTTGCCACCTGCTCCCAGACACCAGCTGGCTGGTACTGGTGCTGCTTCAACAGCTCAGTCAAGCGCTGACCCTTTTCAATCTGATGCTTGGTTGCTTCATCAAGGTCACTTCCAAACTGTGCGAAGCTCGCCAGCTCACGGAACTGACTCAGGCCGAGCTTAAGATGCGAACCAACTGACTTAACAGCTTTAGTCTGCGCATCACCGCCAACACGACTCACTGAGAGACCAGCGCTGATTGCCGGGCGGATACCTTGGTTAAATAGGTCGGTCTCGAGGAAAATCTGGCCATCAGTAATTGAGATGACATTGGTTGGGACATATGCCGAGATATCACCAGCCTGCGTCTCAATAATAGGGAGTGCGGTCAGTGAGCCAGCGCCAAGTTCATCAGTCAGCTTCGCACTACGCTCAAGAAGGCGAGAATGCAAGTAGAAGACATCACCTGGGAACGCTTCGCGTCCTGGTGGACGGCGGAGGAGGAGTGACATCTGACGATACGCAACGGCATGCTTCGTCAGATCGTCGTAGATCATCAAGGCATGCTGGCCGTTATCGCGGAAATATTCACCCATGGCCGTTGCTGAATATGGCGCCAAATAGAGAAGTGAAGCGGGATCAGATGGACCAGTCGCCACGATAATCGTTTGCTCCATCACACCTTCTTCTTTCAGACGTTCAACAAGACGCGCAATCTTAGAAAGTTTCTGTCCAATTGCAACATACACGTTAATGACGCCAGTCTTTTGACGACCTTGGTTAATCATCGTATCAATGGCAATTGCCGTCTTGCCGGTCTGACGGTCGCCGATGATGAGTTCACGCTGACCACGACCAATCGGGAACATCGCATCAATCGCCATGATACCCGTCATCATTGGTTCGTGCACGTGCTTACGGCCAATCACACCAATGGCTTCGCGTTCAACCAAACCACGCTGCTTCGTTTTGATTGCCGGGCCACCGTCAAGTGGATTCCCAAGTGGGTCAACGACACGACCAAGCAGCTCAAGGCCAACTGGTACATCAAGTACAGTGCCCTTGAGCGTCACCTTAGCACCAGCTGCAACCGCTTCGTCGCTTCCAAGAAGAACCGCGCCAATTTCGTCTTCATTTAGATTGAGTGCAAACGCCTCAACTGTTTCGCCACCAGTACCTTCAATCAGCAGTACTTCGCTGTAGCCTGCACTACGCAAACCATGTACCCATGCCACACCATCACCGACACGAGTGACAATACCCACCGTTTCAAGATCTCCGGAGACGTCGAGCTTCTGGATCGCGTCGCGGAGGTCTTGGGACAATTCTGTAATCGATAGATCAGTTGCCATATATTCTCCTTATATCTTGCTTGTTTTTAGTTGATTCAATCGTCCACGCAGTGTTGCATCGAGCCGTTCGTCTGCCGTATCAACCCGTACACCACCCATGACACTTGCGTCAGTCGTCGTGCGAAGTGCGACTTTTTGTGCCGACTTGGCATGTTTTAAGAATGCTTCGATCGCCTGGCGCGATTCGGCGCTTACGTCATGTGCACTCGTCACATCAGCGATAACAACGCCATGAGCTGCCAGAGCCGATTCGGTATCGCGCACGATGAGGTCAGCCTCGCTAGTCCGACGTGTCTCTACCAAATAAGCGGCAATCTGCTGCGTGATATCATGCCCTGCCAATAATTCGCGCGCCCAGGTTTCGGCAATCTTGCGACGGCTCAATTTAGTCATGTACTACTTTGCCTCCTTCACAGCCGACTCGATAATTTTCTTGTCAAGCTTGGCGTCAGCGATACCGCCAACGATCTTTTCCGTTGCAAGCGCAACAAGATCGATCGTATCGTTATGGAGTGCTTTGCGCGCTGCCACGATATCCTTTTCCAGCTGGTCATGCGCATCTTTCACAATTTTCTCAGCACGTGCTTTTGCTTTTGCATCGCTGGCTTCGATCATTGCCGTCGCTTCGTCTTTGGCAGTCGTGACGATTTCGCGCGCTTCTTTACGCGCCTCTTTGAGGAGCGCCTCAATATCCGACTGCGCCGTGGCAGCATTTTTCTCAGCTGCTTCAGCAGCCTTAACACTGGCTTCGATCTTTTTCTCGCGCTCATCGATAATACGCAGGAAAACCGGATAGACGAACTTACCAAGGAGCCATACTAGTAGCAAAAAGGCAACGATTTGCAGCACAAGCAACGTCCAATCAATCCCCAGCGCGCCGAGAATATCACCGCCCGCAGACGGTTCAGCCGAGGCAAAGTGCGTTAATGGTGCAAAATATTCCATGGGTACTCCCAAATTAGCTTCTTGCGATAAATGCTACGACAATACCAATGATCGCGAGGGCGTCGGTGAAAACGATAGCCGTAATCATCAAAGTGCGAATATCACCAAGTTTCTCTGGATTGCGGCCAAGCGCGTTCAGCGCAGCTGCACCAATGAGGCCGATACCAAGTGCTGCACCAAGTGCAGGCAAAGCGTAGGCAAGTCCGAATGCTAGTTGTTCCATATTAGTTATAACTCCTTTTAATTATTATCTTAGATTATATCACTCTCTAATCAGCCACTGCGGCCTTCGTAGAAGCATCAGCAGGGGAGTGATCAAGAGAAGTGAGCGATGGTTCGGCATGATCGCCGTGGGATTGGACAGCCAGTGACGTAAAGATAACGGTCAGCACAAAGAACACGTACGCCTGGATAAAGCCGATAAACAGCTCAAATACCATCACAAGCGGCAAGGCAAACGCCGCAGCAAAGCCCGTCAGCAGGAGCACCACCATCAGCAAAATCTCACCAGCGAATGCGTTACCAAAGAGACGGAAACTGAGTGCAATATGCCGTGAAAACTCACCGATAAATTCGAGGATACCTTCGAACGCACCGATCGGATCCTTAAATGGATTACGCAAGTAGCGACCGACATTGCCGCCCCATCCATGCTGGCGAATCGCGTAAACCTGCGCTGTCACCATCGTGATCAATGCCAACGCGAACGTGAAGTTCAAATCAGCCGGAAGTCCGCGGAATAGTGGCTGGCCGTGCCACGTCAAAACACCAACACCAGGGATAACTGCCATCCAGTAGGTCGCAAGCACGACAAAGAACATCGTAATTGCCAGCGGAAAGAGTTTACGTGCGACCTTTTTATCACCGATAATTTCTTCAGCTTGACCCAAAAAGCCTTCAAACGCCCACTGCACGAGGCCAACCAGAAAATTGGTCTTACCCTTGCGAAGTTTGGACGTTACATACACGAGTACTGCCACCACCAGCAGTGTACCTGCACCACCTAGAATCATTGAGTTTGTCACGCCAATAGGGCCAATATGAAATAGTGTTTCGGCCGCAAGACTGGTGTGGAGTTTGTCCATATTCGTTCTAAACTTTCTGTAATTGTTTCTTAATAAGGTAACCAGCGATACATGCACCGACAATAACCCCGGCCACTAAACCCCACGGTTTGGTACCCATATGATCATCAATGTACACCCCGGCAAGGAGCAAGCCAATCGTCGGCACGAACATTCGCCATGTTGTATCACCCAGGTCACCGAGCAATAAAACAACCGCTGATCGTTTCGGCGGCGTAGGCTTGTCATCACGAGGTTCTGGATGTGATGCACTCATCTACGTTTATACTGTAGCAGAGAATTGACAGTTCGCCAAGAGGGGCTTATAGGCAAGGCGGCGCAACGAGCGTATACTAAAAGGATCATGCCGCGTCGCAATAAAACCATTCCTCACACTCCATATCGTCCAATCCATCACGAAGCGGGCAAGACTCGTTTTGCGACTAAGACGCTGGCCGAGCGAGCGGCGGCACACCAGATGCTCCTCAAACCAGATCTTGAGCTCTATGTCTATAAGTCTGACCTTGATGGCGGGTGGTACCTGACGCGTACAAAGTCGCTGCACGCCCAGCAAGAGTGATATACTAGAAGCATAATGAGAGATATGCTATACTTAGTATAGTAAATAAGAGGGTATATTACGATGAGCGATACAACTGATCCAAAAATCACTATCTACAGCACCACCTGGTGTGCATTTTGCCATACAGAAATGCAATGGCTCGATAAGCTTGGTATTCCGTATGTTGCCAAAGATATCGAAGCCGACAAAGCCGCCTACGATGAACTGATGGGTAAAATTGACGGAAACTTCAGAGGTGTACCGGTGACTGATGTAGCTGGTGATATCGTACTCGGATTTGATCGACCAAAAATCCAAGGGGCGATCAAAGCACATAACATTGAGCCTGTGGCCGCCTAAAGCCCACAAAACACATTTGAAAACCGCCGTTCAGCCGGCGGTTTCTGTGTACACATAAAAAAATCCCTCCCGAGGGGCTCCGCTACACGCATGCAACGTGCAGGGAGCCCCTCGGAGAGGGTGGTAGCTACTGACGAACTACTCGTCGCTACCTGCACCGCTACTATCAGCGGTGCCACTGTCGCCAACAACCGACTCAGTCTCGCCACTCGGGGCGTCTGCGTCAGTTGTCGTCGATTCGGAGATGCCCGATGACGACTCGGTGGTCGTCTCGTTGCCACTGGACCCCTCCGGCGACGTCGAGGTGTCACCGGTCACCGTGTCACCATCGGACGAATCCGACGGCTCGGGCACGACCTGCGTCACTACCGTGTCATCGTCGACCGGCTGACTGGTGGTGTCGGTCGAAGAGGGGATCTCTTCGGTCGACTCGGCAGGCAAGCTGACGGGCAGCTCCGATTGCGCCACCACCGGAACACTGGGTGCTTCCGACGGCGGTTCGGCTGGGCTCGAGTTCACGGTGGTCGTCGAGGAAACCTCGACAGATCGTGAAACCGTAGCGTCCGAAGTCGACGAAGTCGTCTGTGAACCCACGAACGGCTGCGTCAGCTCGTTGACCGTCGGGATACGCACCCCGCCAATCGTGGTCGGCTGGCCACTCTCACCGAGTGGCACTGCCAGATTGAGCGCCTGGTTGAGCATCTCGTAGACAGGACCCTTCAGCTGCGGCAATCCGTACTCCCGCGCCAATAAATCATAGGCGTAGAACCACGGGTTGATGTCGTTACCACCGGCCGTCTTGGGGTGCAGCACGACCAGGGTCGTGTTGTCCCCGATCTGTGTCACCGTACCGGTATCAGCCCATCGTTCCATTTCTTCGGCCGAGTAGGCCTTGCCGTGGATGATGGCGCCCGGAGCGGCGTAAAACAGCGCGACGAGTGGATTACTCGACACGTTAGCCGCCCAGGTGTCCTGATTGATGTTAGTGATCGTCGTCGGCGCGGCCGCATTGGTCACGTCGAATGGACTACTGGGCATACCCGGCGTGAACGCCGGCGCCCAGTAGGCCAGACCCGTGTTAGGCGTGTTTGGATCACCGAACGTCGCCACTGTCGTGCCCGCCGGCAACATGCCGGCTGCCGCCAGCTGCTGCGTCGCCACGTGGGCGATCGTCGCACCCTGAGAATATCCCACGATACTGACCGGCGCGTTGCCATCACTTGCCAGAATCGCCGCCTTGGTGGCAGCCACTCCTGCATCGAGCGATGTCTTGTACGTGTACGCACCAGTGCCGACAACCAAGATACCATCCCACCCGAACCCTACGGATTGGGGTGAGGTGATCGTCTTAATACCGACACCACGTGGCAGCGAGCTCCGCAGGCGTTCCAGCTGTTGACTGGAATCCTGGTCATCCGTGCCACCAATGATGATGACAGTGGGTTGACCAGCCTCAGCCCCACGAATCGTCGTGTACGACGAAGGTGGAGCCGGTTGCGGACCGACACTGATCGAGGGAATGCCCTCGATACCCGGCAAGGAAATTCCTTGCGCCAAGCTGGCCGGCAGCTGCGTACTTGCGGGTGCAGCGGCAGAAGTAACGCCGGAATGATCCGGCGTTACCAACGCTGCCGTTGCATGTACACTTCCAGTGCCAGCGATCACCAGCATACCTGCGAGTACTGCCGCAACGAATCGCAGCAGATGATGTAGACGGCTCACAAGCCATCTCCTTTCACATTGTCAAACAAGTGCCGGTCGGCACCTGAGAATTGCTTTGCATATGCAGAACATAGGCAACTTCTTGATTATATCATATTTTATATAAATAGTAAAGAGTGGTATACTTCGGCAATAAAAAATCCCTCCAAATAATGAGGGTATAAACAAGAAAAGAGAGGTGCACCCCAAGAACCGCCGAAGCAGTTCTTGGGGTGCGTAGAAGGTCCCTCTCGTGGAATCAGCCGAGGCTGACGCCACCATCCGCGCTGGCACCACCGGACACACCGTCGGAGCCGGCCGAGCCGTCTGCACCGGTGCTGGCATCGACGTCCACACCACCCACCGGGGTGGTGACCTCAACGTCGAGGCTGCCGCTGCCATTGCCGGACACGCCGTCGATTCCAGCCGAGCTGGAGTCACTGACGCCACCGCCAGCGTTGGCACCGAAATCACCGACACTGGCACCGGTGGTACTGTTTGCGCCGCCACCGAGCGTGACGCCGTCGCCGTCCACGGAACCACCCGCGTTGGCATCGACGTTGACCGTACCACCACCCACCGGGGTGGTGACCTCAACATTGGTATCGGTCTCGACCTCCACACCACTCAGGCCGAAGCCTGCCTGATTGGAGGTGGAACCGTTCACCAACGGCGTATCGACGTCACCGTCGAGTGATGTTGTCACGCCACCGAGACCGACGTCGATCGCCCCCGAGCCGCTACCCCAGGGGCTACTGGCACCGAGACTGCCGCCGTTGGGGCTAAGCGAGCCGTTGGAGCCGAAACCGAAGGCTCCGGTGTTGTACGTCACGCCACCGAGACCGAGATGCGCGCCACCGCCCGGGAGCGGCAACGTAACCCCATTGGCCAGCAGCGCCTGCACCGCGTTGACAGCCACCGGAACACCCAGCTGCACCAAAGCGACCAACTGCTGCGACGAGACCGTACCGACGCCCGGCAGGGTGACGGAAACACCCGTCGGAGTGACAGCGAAACCAGCCTGCTGCGACCCGAGGAACGGAACACTGAAGACCGCATTCGCACCGACGCCGTTCAATCCGGCCGAACCCGTGAGGGCAACCGGACCGATGAACGGCGGCGTGAATGCCAGGCTTCCACCAACACCCGAAGGCGATGCATTCAGCGACACCACACCCGCTCCGAGGAACGGGACGTTGGCTGCACTGACCGTCCAACTGGCGCCACTCAGCCCGACCGTACCGGTCGAGATGAGCTGGCCCAGTGGAGTGGCCAATGCCACACCATTGACCGTGACCGTCCCGGCGGGACTGACCACGACCTGCGTGCCGTACTGACCGAGCCACGTGTTCGTCGCACCGAGACCGAGGATCGAACCGAGTGCGTTCTGCACGAACGAGCCACCGGCTGAGCCCAGGTAGGGATTGTCGACCGTGATGGTCGACGGGGTGGTATTGACCACCGTGTCACCGGGCAGGTGGACGGTGGCGGCCGAAGCCGTCGCCGGAACTGCCACCAGGGCAGCCGTCGCAGCGACCGAAGTCGCGGCGATCGAGAACGTGCTGATCTTGCGGATGGAGTGCTTGCCCATGATTGGACCTTCCTAGTTGTAAATAGAACCCGAGGCGCGGAATTGCGCTGCTCAGGGTAATGCTTGACTATGGAAAACGTGTACAGAAAAGTACACGCCACAGACAAGTGCCATCATACCATACCTTTTTAAATATAGCAAATATATTCTTTACTGCGCACCCACATGCACCACTTCGCCGCCAAGCGCTTGGCGGAAATAGCCATCATGACTTACATACAAAATCGCACCTGCGTAATCGCCAAGCGCCGTTTCAAGTTCCTCGATCGATGGGAGGTCAAGGTGGTTGGTTGGCTCATCCAAAATTAACAGCTGCGGATCGTTCGCCAACATGCTAATCAACTGAAAACGAGCCTTCTGACCACCCGACAGACGGGCGAGTGGAATCGTACCATCACCCTCGGTAAAAAGATAGTTGCTCATAAGATTACGGACTTTCGTGCCACTGATCGACAAGCCACGATCCAGATACATTCGCTCAATCGCCTCGGCCAACGGAAGATCAAAATAGGTCGGTGACACCTCTTGTTCATATACGCCAATTCGCATTTGCTTGTCCAGCGTGACATCACCGTCAAATTGCATCATCGTTTCATCACCAAGCAGCTTCTTAATAAGCGTCGTCTTGCCCGCACCATTCCGTCCACGGAGCTCCATCGCTTCGCCCTCGCGTAAGTCAATATTCACCCCACTAAATAGGGGAGTGCTGCCATACCCAAGACTCAGATTTTTGACATTTACCAGCACATGTTTACTGCGAGACTCGTCCGACTTCATGTTCATGCGGATATTACGCGCTTTGAACTTATCGTACTGCGCAGCCGTTTTGTAATTCAGCTGCTCAGCTGACCCTTTGTCAATCCAAAACGTTGGCTTTTCTTTTTGCTGGAGTTCGGCGAGCTCCTTACGCGATTCGTTTTCAAGCCGCTTGAACTTCTGGATAGTACCGGGGTTGCGCGACTTTTCCTTGAGTCGCTGATAATCCAGCACCTTCGCCTTCAGATTGACGATTCGTTTTTCGATCATCTCAAAGTCATTCATTTGCGTACCGGTTGAAACGGCATTTTGCTTCAGATAGGCATCATAATTACCCTTATAACTGACGCTTTCACCATCTTTAAGCTCGACAATCCGGTCAACCTCATTCAGAACATCGCGGTCGTGGGTAATGACCAGCATTGCCTCGCGAGCAGTCTTCATCCAGTTAATATATTGCTCTTTGGCAACATAATCCATATGGTTGGTTGGCTCATCCACCAGCGCCAAATGCGCGTCGGAGTGCATGATTTTAACCACCTCAACTAATCGCTTCTGCCCGCCTGACAAAGTAGAGAATTGACGATGCGCGATAGTTTCAGGAGGGCTCTGCCCTCCGCTTGTTTCAGAAGTAAATTCCGAAACTGCGTCCCTCCCACTAAAGCTCGTTTCACTCGTGCTCCGCGCGACCGTCAGCTGAAAATTATCGAGTTCGCGTTCAATCTGCTCTTCGATCTGATAAAAACCTTTGTCGTCAAACCGTTGCAGCGCAGCAGTATACGCCTCGATTTTCTTCATATCGTCGCCCATTGTCAGCGGATAGGTCTCAATAATATGCGAAAGTTCGGCGTACTCGGGGAGCCCCTGTAGTACGTACTGCAGCACCGTTGTATCACCCATGTCATGGTGTTCCTGAGCGGTCGAGACAACCGTGACACCACGCTTAAAGATGATGTCACCGGTGAAATCCTTGTCCGTACCCGCAATAATACCAAAAAGGGTCGATTTGCCAATCCCGTTGCGTCCCACGACGCCGACTTTCTCACCATCGTCAATAGAGAACTTGATGTTTGACATCAAGACTTTCGGGCCAAACGATTTTTCAGTGACGGTAATATCGGCAATCATAACTTTTTATTATAACATAAGTCACATGTCGGCAGATATTGACTAAAAGTATCATAAGTGATATAATGAGGAGGTAAACAATCGTACATTCCTCGACCGGCCAACCTGAAAGAAGGCAATCATGTCGCTCTACGAAATCGATGGCATCAACACGATCGTCATGGCGATCATCAAGGCCTGCAAGGTCACGGTCATCCAGATCCAACGGTTCGTCACCAAGACGTACTGAACAGACTGGCTCGCCGCCGAAAGCCAAAGAAGTTGAGTTTACCAAAACTCCTTTCCACGCTTCGGCGGCTTTCATTTGGTATACTAAAGCTAGCATGACATCAGTCGAAAAAACCCTCAGCCTTACCCATGGCAATATCCAGTACTGGGAGCATCACCCTGAAAAGCAGCCGACATTAGTGCTCGTACACGGCTTTCGCGGCACTCATCATGGCCTCGCACGAATTGCCGACCAACTACCCGAATACCGACTCATCATACCCGACCTGCCTGGATTTGGCGCGAGTTCGCCACTTACAGACACCCATTCGCTTGATAATTATGTAGCGTTTTTAGGCGATTTCATCGCAGCGCTCAAACTCCCGGAGCCACCCATACTGGTTGGTCACTCGTTCGGCAGTATCGTCGCCAGCCATTTTGCCGCTACGGCGCCGCACGCTATCAGCAAGCTTGTCTTGATTAACCCAATTGGCGCGCCGGCACTTAAAGGACCGCGTAGTATAATGACCCGTCTCGCTATTGGGTACTACTGGCTCGGCCGTAAACTCCCAGCACGTGCCGCCCATGCATGGCTGGCGGCACCACCGATCGTTAAAATTATGAGTGTTACGATGGCCAAGACTAAAGACAAGGCCACCCGCGCATATATCCATGATCAACATCTGCAACATTTCAGCACCTTTGCCTCGCCGCAAGTCGTGGCCGAATCATTCCGCGCATCGGTCGAGAATGATGTCTCTCATGCCGCAGAACGGCTTACCATGCCCACATTACTGATTGCCGGTGAAAAAGATGACATTACTGCCATCGATAAGCAATACGAATTAGTCGAGAAGCTACCAGCAGGTAGCCTGCATGTCATCCCAGACGTCGGTCACTTAATCCATTACGAAACTTCTACAGAAGCCGCTGCGGCAATACAGGCGTTTTTAACGAAATAACATGTTCGTAAATCTCTTCGAATCGATCGAGCGTATGTACAATATCATGCGTATGTGCAATTTGGAGGCTCGCTTTGCTGTATTTTTTTTGCAGAGCAGGTGAGGTAAGTATCTTTTCGAGCGCTACTGCGATGCCATCAACATCATCTTTTTCACATAAAATACCATTGATACCGTTTTGGCACAGCTCACCAAGCGCACCGGCATCAACTGCTACGCATGGCTTGCCGCTTGCCATCGACTCGAGGAGCGCGATACATTGCAACTCAGCTGGTGATGGCACGCAAAAGAGCGTACCGACTTTATGCAACTGAACGATTTCATCATCGGAGACGCGACCCGTAAAGGTGACATGTTCATCGATACCAAGGTTAAAAGCCACATTATGTAAATGTTCGGCGTCGGTACCGTCGCCGACGATCAAAAGATGACGATCTGGAGTGAGGACATCACGAAAAGCTTTCAGCAAAACCGGTACGTGTTTTTCGGCATCAAGACGACCAATGTAGCTAATAATCTGTTTGCCCTTCGGCAAATTGAATGTGTCATAGATTGCTGGATCGGGCTCGGTCGGCTCAAACCGCGACAGGTCAATACCATTACTGACCGCCTCAACCGGCACATCGCCAACACGCTCTTCACCAAACATATCGATAGCAGATTTGGTCGGGAGTGTGATATAGTCCGCCTTTGCATGGAACCGCGCACCATATTCAACCATTAAGTATTGAATCGGCTTAGAAATAGGCGCAAGCAAACGAATATTGTCCATCAGATTCTGCGGCATTGCATGATTGGTTGCCACTAGCGGGATATTGTATTTCAGCGCATACGTACGCGCCGCAATACCAAGAAACATTGCCATTTGAATATGAATAACATCCGGCTGAAAGTCACGGATGATTTTACGAACTTCCATCTGAGGAGTAGGGGAGATTTTGAAATTCTGATAGAAGGGAAACGGCACCGAACGAGTACGCTTGATGAGATAATTGCCGTCATACTCTTCGTACGCACGGCCTGTCTGGCTTGGAGCAATAACCAACACTTCATGACCACGATCGCTCAATCCCTTGGCAAGATTGCGACTAAAGGTAGCAACACCGTTGATAGTCGGCCAATGCAGGTCGGCTGCAATCAGAATCTTCATAGTGTCATTATTATACCATAGTTATCTTTTGGGTTGTCGGCGACCGACCTACAGGCACTTTTTCTAAAAACAGACTAAAAGCGAAGAGCAGCCCTATTATTTTTAGCCAGAAGCAAAAATAATAGGCGCGTAACGGTCTGTTTGTGAAAAAGTGCCTGTAGGTCAATATACCTAGGAAAATATAGTACAATAAGTACCAATGAAACTATTTTTCGATGCGCGATATATTCGCACCGACTTTCACGATGGCATTAGCCGCTATAGCGCCGAACTCGGCAGTGCACTCGCCGCCAAGACACCTGTCACGTTTTTGATCTGCGAC
>JASLDG010000042.1 GCA_030146045.1 Candidatus Saccharimonadales bacterium
GTCTCGTTGATATTTGCGCATGTTGCACCACTTGTAATTGCGCGTAACCACAAATCATAATCTTCGATACGAATAGCTGCAGCATCATATCCACCAAGACCTTGAATAACAGTCTTCTTATACATAACAGTTGGATGATTAAAGGGACTACGACGACGAGCGAAGTATTTTATGTCATCGTGAATAGTAGGCACCTTACGATATGCAACTACATTCTCTGGATCGTCTACAAATTCAGCAATTTGCCCGCCAAGTATACCGAGCTCTGGGTTATCAATAAACTTTGCAAGTTGTAGCTCAAAACGATTTAGTACTGCGATGTCGTCAGCGTCCATACGACCAATCAACTCATGCTTTGCGAGGCTGATGCCTATATTCAGTGCATTACCCAACCCTTGGTTTTTAGGTAAACGTTTCAGGGATATAGATTTTTCGGACTTATACTGACTAAGTGTAGCGTTAAGCTCTGATGTAAGCGGCCCATCGGCGATGATGATAATGTCATCAGAGGCAATCGTCTGACCCAATAAACTATCGAGCGCTTGCTTAAGCCACTCCGAGCGGTCGCCCTTATACACTGCCATGACAATCGAATACTTCATATCACTCCACCGCATTGCTACAGTTACTCCCCTGTTGCAATCTTATTGTCGTTTTTATTAGTAGCACGCTCGTGACCTTCGGCGTGCCCTGCTCCAGATAGTATAACCCATATCGTTTTAAGCATACACTTGATGTCCATGCGCAAACCAAAATTATCGACATAGTAGCCATCCAGTTCGGCCTTGGTGATGTCATCGAGCTCGTCGCGGCCGTTTGCCTGCGCCCATCCGGCGATACCTGGCTTGACGCTGTTGGCGCCGTAATTATCGCGCAGTTTAATCAGGCGCTTTTCGCTCATGACCACGGGGCGTGGACCGATTAGGCTCATATCGCCCTTGATGACATTAAGCAGCTGTGGCAACTCATCGATAGAGAGCTTGCGAATAATCTTTCCAAGGGTCGTAATATACGCATGGCTATCGTGAAAATCGTTCGTGGCGCGGTCACTCGGAGTATGTGCGGCCATAGAGCGGAACTTATAGATCGTAAATGGTTTTTTATATTGGCCGTAGCGTTTCTGCCTGAATAATGCTGGTCCTTTGCTGGTAAGGCGAATCGCGATAGCGACAACCACCATCGGCAGGAGCGCTACTACCAGCAGCACTGTGGCAGTCACGATATCGATCGCTCGTTTACCGTAGCGAGAATACATACTACGACTCCTTGTCTGACTGCTTCTTGTTGCTATCAGCGGTGCCGTCTTTGGTATCACCTACAATGAGATTTTTGACCGTTTTATCAAAACGACGCTTGTTTTTGCGAGCCTTTGGCTTGCGAGACTCTTCAGTCGCGACAGGGGTTTCGATGGCAGTACGGCGCTTAGTTGCGCTATGGCGATAATCGTACACAAAGAAGAGTGAGATGATCGCAAGTACGAACCCAGCCGCAACAGCGAGGCCAATCTGCATGGCAGGTTTGACGTTGGCAGGGCGTGATGGTTGGCTGGCACCATCGACAACGTTAATCTTAATGTTATTGTCGCCATACAGTTTTTTGGCTTCGTTACGGAATGATTCGATGGCGCTTTCAAGCAGTGACTGGCTTTGTTTGGCATCGGCCGTCGAGATCGATACGTTGATGATGTCGGTGCTTTTGACATTTTGCGCAGTAGTGCGTGCCGCCAGCGCGTCATAACCGGCAGTATAATGCTGGCTGTCGATTACCTTGTCGAGTACACGATGTGATGTAAACAGCTGTACATAGTTATTAAGTACGACCGAGTCCGACGCCGCAGATCGCGTGTTGCCAACAAGAAGCATTTGCGCCTTGCTTGTATATTCAGGTGCTTGTACAAAGTACGTATACGCGACGCCAGCAATACCGCCAAGCATAACGAATGTTACGATTGTTAACCATTTTTTTGCATAAAACCTCAGCAGGTCATATAGATCTATTTCTTCCATGCCACTTCCTTCACTTTTTCTACTTATTTCACAATAGCATTTATTTGCTTTTTTGTAAATAGACTGCTGATGCAATTAGGCTCCATAAAACGGTATGTGGTTATGCTTGTGCCCCCTCTTCGTCGCCTGCTACTATGGAGATAATTAATACGTGGAGTAAAAAGAGAGTATGCGAAAATTACGACTAACCGAACGACGTATCGCGCTAATATGCGCGGTAGTATTGGTGTTGCTTTCGGTGACCGCAGCCTTTCGTCAGCAGGGCTGGTGGCAGCGCACGGCACCAGCGCCACAGCAAGCTCAAACGAACACGCAGCAGACAAGCACATCACCAAGCATCGACAGCCCCGCCGACACCACTACACAACCAACAAGCCAGACAGAAACACCCGTAGCAACACCCGCTGAACAGCCCGCCCAAACGCCAGCCAAACAAACACCGAGCGATGCCTACTCATATACAGCCGTCAGCGGCAGTTCATATACCGAGTTTGCCCGACAAGCAGTTACCGACTACGCAGCTGCGCATAAACTAACACCTTCTCCTGATCAAGTGATGTCTGCAGAGATTAGTCTTACTAACAATGCCGGGGCTCCTCTACTCGAAATTGGCCAAGCTGTCACCATTGAGCGCGATGCAGTTGCGCAAAGCTTACGTGCAAGTGGCGTCGCGCTTCCTGAGAATAAAACCGAAAGTACCCAACCCCAAACACCACAAGCGTCCGCTGCCACAAAAGATTGCAGTGCAGTTGTAAATGCCGGTGACTCGTACACCCTGCATGCCAGGCAATGTATCACTACTTACCTGCAAGCGCATAATATCAGCCTTACACCAGCACAGCGCGCAGCTGCAGAATCGCAGGTTACCACGCAGGCTGGTTCACCACTCCTTGAGGTTAGTCAAACTGTCACCATTACCAATGCAACTATGCAGCAAGCTATTACCAGCGCCCAACAGCTAAGCGCTCACGACCAAGCTATCTGGCAAACATACGCCGATACAATAGCTTGGTAAGCCAAGTAGATAGGAGCTCCCGATAGCTTTCAAAATCCCAGCAGCGAACAGGTCCATTAATACATATTCACCGTTACCCCTGAAGGTAACGGTGAATACTTTTTTTAACGATAAGCAGCGTGAGTAGCCGCCTACTGCTTTGCCAGGGAAATTCTAAGCACACTGCCCTCTATCGTTACATCAGTCGTATGAAGCGGCTTCTCTACATCGACAAGCTTTGCCAGCGTCTCCGTCGCAATCGTTTCGCTATGCTCCTGCACAGCCATTGTGAGCTCATTGTCGTCAGTCGCCAGGTTCAGTTCTATACGATCATCAACGTTCAACCCAGCTGCCTTGCGAGCAGCCTGTACATGACGAATAACTTCACGCATGAGACCCTCGCGCTTGAGCTCTGGGGTAATAGTAAAGTCGAGTGCAATTGTCTCGCCTTGAACAACTTTTTTAACGTTAAGCTCTTCGGTTAAAATATCGTCGAAATTAACAAATGTCCCCGTTGTAGGCACAACTATACTGGCAAGTGGCTGACGGATCTTAACCCGCTCACGAGCGCGCAAACTCAGCGCTTGGTTTACATAGTCGCGAACCGTTGCCATTTCATCAATGACCAGCTGGTCAACATGGCCTGCCGGTAGCCAATCCTTCAAGTGAATCGACTCGTTATCACCCGTCAAATTGCGATACAGCTCCTCAGCAAGGAACGGTGTGAACGGTGCTAGCACATAGCTTAGGCGTACCAACACATAGTGAAGTGTCTTGTAGGCGTCGTTCTTGTCGCCATCATCTTCGCTCTTCCAGAAACGTCGGCGGCTGCGACGAACATACCAATTACTCGCATCATCAAGAAACGGCAAAATTGGGTTGAGTGCATCAGGAATATTGTAGGTATCCATATGCTTCTCTACTTCAGCAACCAACTGATGCACACGGCTCACAATCCATAGATCAAGTGGGTTTTTGAGGCTCTCGAGTGGATCTTGTAACTCACCCGTATACTCCCAACCATCGACTTCGGCATACATAGTAAAGAAATCGTACATATTCCATACCATGCCGAGTTTACGCGCCACATCACCAACATCTTTATCCTGGAGGCTAAAATCTTCACCATTGAGAAGCGGTGAATTCAGCAGCAAAAAGCGCAAACTGTCAGCACTAAACTTATCCATCAGCTCGTTTGGATCAGTAAAGTTACCGAGGCTCTTACTCATCTTGCGGCCATCGTTACCCGCAACAACACCCGTGGTAATAACATTGTTGAACGCATGGTCACCAAACAATGCCGTATTAACCGTATGTACATAGTAGAACCACGCACGTACTTGGCCGATATATTCAACGATGAAATCTGCCGGATAATTCGCCTCGAACTTTTCTTTGTTTTCGAACGGATAGTGCAACTGCGCAAATGGCATCGAGCCGCTTTCGAACCAGCAGTCGAGTACTTTGTCGATGCGCGTGAACTTCTCGCCATCGATCTCAAACGTAATGTCGTCGACCCATGGGCGGTGGTAATCGTCGAGTTCCACACCGCTCAATTCTTTCAGCTCGGCATACGAGCCAACTACTTTCACTGTACCTTTGTCATCCTTCCATACCGGCATAGCAGTCGCCCAAAAACGATCACGGCTCAGGTTCCAATCTGGCGCCTGTTCGATATTCTTAGCAAAACGACCGTGCTTGAGGTGTGGCGGGAACCAATTCACATTCTCATTTTGCTCAAGCATCAGCGGCTTAGAGCCCTGAATATCAAAGAACCAACTCGGGATAGCACGATACATGATACGTTGCTTGCTACGCGGATTGAACGGATATTCGTGCTGAACGTATTCGGTCTTCCAGACCACGCCCGCCTTCTCGAGACCCTTGGCAATATTCTTGTTGTTATCCCATACTTCGAGTGGCTGCGTTGCATCAACCCACGGCATCAGCTTATACAACTCACTTGCTACCTCTGGGAAATAGAAGCCGTTGTCGTCGAGTACGTGCACGCGCGGGATGTCATTCGCCTGCGCTAGCACAAAGTCTTCTTCGCCATAGATCGGTGCAAGGTGCACGATGCCTGTACCAGCCTCGGCCTCGACGTAGTCTGCTGCCCAGACTTTGTGGGCATTGCCACCATGGTCAGCAAACAGCGGCTCGTAGGATTTACCAACGAGATCACTGCCCTTTAATTCACGAACAACTTCGTACTCGAGTGGCTGCTTTTTCTCATTAACCAGCACCTTTTCGACTAGGGCTTTCGCGATAATAAATTGTTCATCACCAGTCTTTACTTCAACGTACTTGAGGTCTTTGTTCACCGCGAGTGCCGTATTACCCGGTAGCGTCCACGGCGTGGTCGTCCAAGCAAGAAGCGTGCTGCCGTCCGTTAATTTAAACTTCACGTACACACTCGGATCGGTCACGGTCTGATACGCGTCGTTATCCATGGTGACTTCGTTTTTACTGACTGGTGTAGCGAACTTGGTATCGTACATTAACACCTTTTCACCTTCGTAGATTTTGCCCTTCTCATAGAGCTCTTTGAATGCCCACCACACGCTTTCCATGAAATCTTTGTCCATGGTTTTGTACGCGCCTTTAAAATCAACCCAGCGACCAATGCGGTCAACGACATCTTCCCAAGTTGCAGCGTTGGCGACCATCGATTCACGCGCTTTGTTGATATATGTCTCAAGGCTAATCGTTGGAAGCGGGTTACCATCTTTATCAAGTGGCGCAGGCTGGTCGTCGCTTGTCACGATCTGGCGTCGATCAACGATATTGAGCTGCTTTTCAACAAAATTCTCGGCTGGCAGACCATGCGTATCCCAGCCCCAAACGCGCTCGACGCGCTTACCCTTCATCGTCCAGTAGCGTGGCACGGCATCTTTGACGATACTTGAAAGCAGCGTACCATGATGCGGCACACCAGTGATGAACGGTGGGCCATCGTAAAATACATAGGCATTATCGCTCGGCCGGTTCTCGACCGACTTTTCAAACGTTTTGTCTTGTTTCCACTTCTCAGCCCACTCTTTTTCGTATTCGAGTGCACGGCGGCGGGTATTGGCTTTAAACTTCATAGTTACTCCTCTCCTCTTTTCATCATATCTATAAATACCGCAAACTGCCCCATATGTTCTTGAATATCTCTTTGTGTTTCCGCAGCCGCTTCACTATCTGTCATTCGTGTTGCTAGTTCTAATTCATCCATCATTTTCTCCAAATAAAAAATCCTTCGTAGCCACTGGAACCCATTTGGGTGGTACCATCCAGTTTCTAAGAAGGATTTCTTAGCACTTTATTTTTTGCTTTGTCGCAGTGATCGCGGCGGGGTCTACTAGGTATATACTTTTCTTCCCGCGACTCGTGGGTGATAACCACTCAAACGTCTTATCTTTATAATAGCCTAGCTTGCAGAGTTTTTCAAGATTAAGCAAACAGCCCGTCGCCAAACTTAAGGATGACGACCGCGATCATTGCCACTACCCACGCAGCAATAATCATCTGGTAGTAACCCTTATCAACAAACTCTTTAAGATTCTTAATAGTTGGTGTTGGGATGCGGAGCGTATTATGTCGAATTGTATACACTGTCGACGCTGCAAGCAGCATTGTCATGCTAAATGTCACGACGAGACACCAAGGACAGAGGATTTGAATAACATACACACTATTGAAAAAGAGCCAGTAGGCAAAAATCGTCGCAAGGAATATACCCAGTTCCATACAAATAGCAAACCATCGTGGCAGTGACACCTTCGCAAGACCAAGCGATGCAATCATCAATACAAGTGGAAACCCAATCAAGCCGAGGAACATATTCGGAAAACCAAATACACTCGCCTGCCATGTTTTCATAACACTCGCACAATTGAGAACCAGATTAATACTGCAGCTTAAAACAGCGTCAGGGTTCTGCAAAAGATGAAACTCCTCAACCGCAAGTACAAAGCTTGCCCCTAGACCCGTAAGACCAAATACAGCCATTATCGTAAATACGGTACGATCCGACGCCGTATGAGCTGGCCGCGAAAAGAGCTTAGAGATCACCGACATAATACCTCACCTCATTAATTAACGGCAGGGGCAAACCTGGCCACGATGACAGCAATTTACCATCATCATCAAGCGCAACAATCGTTGGATACTGTACAATGTCGTACACCTGCGCAAATGATGAACCTTCTCGAGTGTCAGGGTCGAGCGTCTCAAGCTTAATACCCGAACGACGCTCAAATTCGCGCAAAAACTCACCCACCGTACGCGCGTGTTCACTATTATCCTTATACAAAACGACAACTCGACTCATAATACTCGCTCCTTTGCTGCAGTAATCGCCTCTACAAACTGATCAAGTGTCTTAAACTCATAATACACACTTGCAAAGCGCACATAGGCAACTTCGTTGTGCGTTAACAACTCATTCAGTACGAGCTCACCCACCTTATGTGATGAAATTTCATTTTCTCCCAGTGCGTAAAGCGCTTCTTCCACTTGTGTCACAATCTGGTCAATTTCTACTTCAGAGTCAAAAAACTTACCAACTGAACGTCGAATTGCACCAGTTAGCTTCTCGCGGTCATATAATTCGCGAGAGCCATCTTTTTTGATAATGGCGAGATTCGGCTTTTCAATGCGCTCATAAGTTGTAAACCGTGTACCGTCTGGCGCTTCACGACGGCGACGAATCGAAACACCGTCGCTTCCCTCGCGCGATTCAATGACCCGGCTATCACCAATTTTCGTGACACTCCCCACGGGTTACGTCTCCTATTCGTCCGATTGTTTTTTCTTGCGGCGGCGAAGAAATGCGGGCGTATCAGCTTCGTCATCCTCTTCGACAGGAGTATCCCAGATATTGTGCGTTGGCTCTTCGGCAAACGATGCAGCAGCGTCACTCTTGCTAAGATCCATATCAAGATCACGCACGACTTCCTCGTTCACCTCTTCTGCCTCAACGGTATGTACAGCATCAGCAGCTGGATCAAGCGACACCTCTTGTTGGTGGAAAAAGGCACTGTCAAAGCCCGTTGCAATTACCGTGATAATAAGTTCATCTTCGAGCTCAGGCTTTAGTGTTGCACCAAAGATAATATTCGCGTCTGGCGCGACCGCGCTTGTAATAATCTCGGCAGCCTCCTGGATTTCACTCATACTCATGTCATAGCCACCAGTGACATTAAAGAGAACACCCTTCGCACCATCAATCGAAACCTCAATAAGTGGCGACTCAATCGCTTGCTGCGCAGCCTGTGCCGCACGATCATCACCGCTGGCACGACCAATACCCATCAGTGCGCTACCAGCGTTGCTCATAATAGCCTTCACGTCAGCGAAGTCAAGGTTGATCAACCCGTGCTCTGTAATCAGCTCCGATATCCCTTGTACACCTTGGCGCAGCACATCGTCGGCAATCTTAAATGTCTCAAGAAGCGGCGTCCGACGATCGATCGTTTGCAACAAGCGGTCGTTCGGAATGGTAATTAATGTATCGACCTGACGACCAAGTTGGTTAATTGCCCAGTCGGCATTCGTTCGACGCTTTTCACCCTCAAAGCTAAATGGCTTCGTTGCGACACCAACGACAAGGATACCAAGCTCACGAGCAATTTCTGCTACCACATGGCCAGCGCCAGAGCCAGTACCACCGCCAGCGCCAATCGTTACGAACACCATATCAGCGCCATCAAGCGCTTCTTTAATCTCTTCGCGAGACTCATTCGCTGCCGCCTCACCGGTTGAAGGATCAGCACCAGCACCAAGACCACCAGTTGTCGAATGCCCAAGATGGAGCTTGAGGTCCGCCTTGCTATTGTGGAGCGCCTGAGCGTCAGTGTTCATAGCAATGAATTGCACGCCACTGAGGCCCGCTTCTTTCATGCGATTAACAGCGCTGCCACCCGCGCCGCCGACACCGACAACTTTGATACTGGCAAATGTTTGTATTTCGCTTGGTGTAACTTCCGGCATGAATTGCTCCTTAGTCCCTCGTCTTTATTCTTATCTAGTATATCACTTTTTTATTCAAACAATCAGGCCTTAAAGCGATGAAATAGTCGAGAAAGTATTCCGCCCGCTCGTTTGGCGGCATCTCCAGCATGTTTTGCCGCCTGTCGCCCCCCTGTATGTGAAGTAGGTTCTGTTGCGTCAATCAGCATCAACCCAACCGCAGTCGCATAGCCTGGCGTATCAAGCTTCTCAGCAACACCGCCAAAACCTTTGGCCGCCCCAAGACGGGCAGCTAAACCAAGCGCCTCCTTCGTATACTCAACAATGCCCTTCAGCTGCGCAGTGCCACCGGTCAATACAACTCCACTCGGTAACTTACCCGCATACCCCGCCCGCTTAAGTTCTTTATGAATGGCGGCAAACAACTCCTCGAGCCTTGCATCAATAATGTCGTCAATATCCTGCGTATCAAACGAAAGCTGCTCTTTATTATGCTTGACCGTAACCGTCTCACCTGCTGAACGAACCAACGCTGATCCATGCGCCAACTTCACTTTCTCGGCAACCTCAGGGTCAGTCTTAAGGCCGATAGCGAGGTCGTTCGTAATATTAATACCTCCAACGGGTATAACAGAGACAAACTGTACATCACCCTCTTCGAACACCGCCACGCTCGTCGTCGCGCCGCCGAGATCGATAACCGCAACGCCGCTTTCAAGTTGCTGCTCACCCAGCACTGCACGCGCTGCTGCTACAACAGCAGGCGTCATAGTATGTGGTTCCACCTTAGCAAGTTCAGTCGTTTTTTGCAGATTCGTCACGTGAGGTGCCAATGCTGAGATAACATTGGCGCTAATCTCAAGGCGAGTCCCTGTCATGCCAAGCGGATCCTTAATACCATCCTGACCATCAAGACGATAGCTATACGGCACTACATCAAGAATTTCACGATTTGCTGGTACTTTACCTACCGTAGCAACTTCTTCGAGCCGTGCCAAATCATCCTCGTTTACTTCATGGTCAGCCGTACCAACCGCAATCATACCATCAGCCTTGGTGCTAAGGATATGCGCGCCATTAATACTCACTGTCGCAGCGTTTACTTCGTAGCCGCTCATACGCTCTGCTTCACCAAGTGCTGTATCAATTGCTTGTGCAGGGCCGTTTAAGTTGGCAATACCCCCTTTGCGCATACCTGTGTTCGGTGCTGTACCTACTCCAACAATCGTGGGTGTACCAGTAGCCGGATCGAGATGCCCCACAACACACCGAACAGTTGTCGTTCCGATATCAATACCAACGGCATAGCGAGGACTATCTTGCATGATACCCAGTATACTGCTTATGATGGTTTTTTTAAAGAGCCTCGTCGCTACTTAATTTTGTACTTGATTGAATTTTTAAATATATTATGATATAATAGATAAATATGGATCGTTTTCCTTACTTCACCAAGAAACGACGCATACCTCGCTCCATTGCCGACAACGACGATGGTCTCTATGCCTTTGACTTCAGCACCTATACACTTAAGGCATCAAAAGCCGCATCTTACACACTCTCTCCTTATGAACTCAACCACTCCCTGCAAAAGCATCTTCAGTCGCCCACTTTCGCTCCTGATGCTGTCGATTTGAGCTATTTTCCCCAAGAGGGTAATTACCCCGCCACAGTTGCACTTGATATTGCTGGCACGACAGGCGATATTAATCCTAAGCCTCACACAACAACACTTATCCTCGCCAAACACACGCTATCACGTCGCGTAAATCAACTCGTTATCCACCAGGCATATAGCGATGATGAATACGAAGCACTTTTGAGTGAGCGTGAACAATTTAATATGCCCCTCAGTACTGCAACCACTCCGCAAACCACTATCCACGATCCATATGCCGTCATACGTCAGAGCCAAAATACCGTACAGATCACAAAAGAACCCATGACCTACCGCCATCACAAACTTCTTGCTACAGCACTTGGTGCACTCGCCTCGTCACCACATGCGCTACAGTAGATGGTATACTACAGCCATGAAGCTCGGAATATTTGACAGTGGTATTGGAGGCGAAGCTGTCGCGGCCGCCTTGCAGCAAACATTTCCTCATGCAACTATCGTGACAGTCAATGATCATGCTCACGTCCCCTACGGAGACAAGACGCCAAAGGAAGTTCGACAGCTGACTGAAACGGCTATTCAGCCCTTCCTCGACGGTAGTTTCGACATCATCATTCTCGCCTGTAATACCGCTACAGCACAGGCAATCGACTACTTACGTACAGAGTACCCTCTACAAAAATTCATCGGTATTGAACCGATGGTTAAAGCCGCTGCCCAAGCAACGGCAAGTGGAATAATTGCCATCTGCGCCACACCAAGCACGCTCGCAAGTCATCGCTACCACGCACTCAAAGATGCATATGGTGCAGACCTCGTAATCCTTGAGCCAGATTGCCATGAATGGGCGTACCTGATTGAGAATAATCAACTGAACCGCTCGCACATAGAAACGACGATCAACGATGTCTGTGCGCAAAGCGCCGATGTCATCGTGCTCGGCTGCACTCACTATCACTGGATAAAAGATTTAATCATTGAGCTTGTCGCTGGGCGTGCCCAAGTGCTTGAGCCATCAGAAGCTATCGGTCGACGGGTCGCGCAGCTACTTACACCTGAGTTAAAATCTCAGCACCATCCTCAGTAATGAGCACCGTGTGCTCAAAGTGTGCAGCCAAGCTGCCATCGCGAGTACTGATTGTCCAGCCATCTTCGTGATCACTGTCGATTCGTTCACCACCCAATGTTGCCATAGGTTCAATTGCAATCGTATCACCGGTATGGAGCGTCACGTTATGTCCGCGCGTCACATAATTCGGCACATCTGGCGGCATGTGCATTTTAAGCCCGACACCATGGCCAACAAGTTCACGAATAATACCAAGCTTGCCTTTTTTAAGCACCGACTCAATTGCCGCGCCGATCTCGTTTGTCGTCGTACCGTCACCATGAATCGCATCGATACCTGCATATAAACTCCGCTCTGTCAGGTTGACCAAATGCTTCACCGCCCCTTTGGGCTCTTCACCGACTACCATCGTAAACGCGCTGTCCGTTTTCATACCCTTGTAGGTAATTACAAGATCAAAGCTAACCACATCACCTGTTTCAAACACATAGTCGCTCGGCACACTATGGACAATCTGTTCGTTCGTACTGATGCATATTGCTCCTGGAAAATTAGGATCTGGCTCACTATAGGTTGCACTTGCACCATATTCGGTGATTTTTTTTGCCACAAAATCATTCACCGCCAGCTCGCTGATACCAGGGCGTACGAACGTACGCACATCAGCAAAAATCTGCGCCAAAATCCGCCCGCCTTTGCGCATTGCGTCGAGCTGCTCAGGAGTTTTTTGTCCGGTGATAGGCTCGCTCATAAATCGTCTACTCGCTTAAACCATTGGCCGCTACTTCGGCGTACAAACGGTCATGCACTTCGCCAGCCGTGCCAGTGCCATCAAGGTGAACAATCTTCATACCCTCTTCGGCAAAGGTCGCCAGAACCGGATACATCTTTTGGCGATAAATCGTCATGCGTTTGGCAATCGTTTCCGGCGTGTCTTCCATGCGTCCACGCTTTTCGAGACGTTGCATAATCTCACCTTCGGGCACTTCAAGTACCACGACAAGATCGATATGCTCTTTCGTCTGTTCCATATAGCTCGCCAACCATTCAGCCTGTTCTTTGGTGCGCGGAAATCCATCCACAATCACTTGCGGATACTTTTTATCGCGCGCATCGTTGATCGCCGCATCAAATACTTCATAGGTAAGCTCGTCACTCACCAAGTCACCTGATTTCAGGACTTTAATCACTTCTGGATCGTCACTCTGACGCAACATCTCGCCTGTTGACAGCCATTTCCAGCCCTGCCGCACGCCAAGCATTTGTCCTTGCATGCTTTTACCAGCACCTGTTGGACCAAACAGTAAAATCATTTCTTCCCCTTGTTTATCTAGTTGTTTAGTAGTTCTTTGACAATTCGTGCCACCACCGCGCCGTCTGCCGCGCTGCCAGCTTTGGCCTTCACACCGCTGATCACCTGCCCCATCTGTTGGGGTGAGGTTGCGCCTGTTTCAGCAATCACCGTTTCGGCAAGTGCCCGAACATCGTCTTCGCTCATTTGCTCTGGCAAATAGACAGCCAGAACTTCAATTTCCTTACGTTCATTGTCGGCGAGCTCACTGCGACCATTCTGATCGTACAGCGCCGCACTTTCGTTGCGTTTCTTGACTTCACGCGTGATAACCTTCAAGATTGCATCGTCGCTTAAGCCCTCTTCGCGTTTATTCGCCGCAACTTCTTCGTTCAAAATCGCCGCTTTTACATTACGCAGCACATCTCCGGCAAAACGATTGCCGCCCAACAGAGCGGCTTTCATATCGTTTTGAATCGTGTCCTTTAGGGACATTTCTAGCGCAGCCCCAATCGTGCTTTTGCTAGTTTATCGGCCTTACGCTCCTTGCGGATAATCGCTTTGGCACGACGCTCAGTCTTGCTGAGTGGTTTGCTAAATCGCATCGAAGCTTTCGCCTCTGCCAGCACACCGCTCTGCAATACCTTGCGGTTGAAACGACGAATGATGTTTTCGTTCGCTTCCTTCTCGTCTTTACGTGTAACTTGTACCATATCGTAGACTATTGTAACAGAGATGTATACATTACGCAATATATTGTGTTTTAAATAATTTCAAGGTGAAGTAATCTCCCCTCGATGCTCCGTCGCCCGTTCCACTCGTTGATATCTGGCTGGTACCATGCAGTCACATACTCACCTGGCTCGACGAAGAAATGATCAGGCGCGCTAAACGCCAACATCTGTAGACGTACTGTATCGTCTTGGAGCTCAAGTTTAACATGCTGGCCTTCGGCGCCCATGCGGCGCACATTGGTTACTAAGAGATTTTCCGATTTGATAATCGGCTGCGGATTGCCGCTGCCAAATGGCTCAAGTGTAGCGATTTGCGCCACCAACTCTTCGGTAATATGCATGAGCCGAGCAGTTGTATCGGCTTGTGGCAGCAAAAGTACCATTTGATCACGGAGTTTTTGTTCGCGGTAAAAATCATTGACGCGCTGGCGAAATGCCGCGATATTTTCGACCGGCAATGTCACACCCGCCGCGAGTTTATGCCCGCCTCCCTTGGTGATGATGTCATCGGCAGCACGTATCGCATCAGCCGCCGAGAAATCACCGTAACTTCGCGCGCTTCCCTTGGCTTCAGTCTCCATTTCTTCGAGTACGTAGGTCGGTTTTTTATACTTCTCGAGTAATTTGGCTGCCACGATGCCGATAATGCCATGATTCCAGCCTTTGCCACTTACCACCAGTACAGGATCATCTGCAAACTGTTCTGCTTGGACGATCGCTTCTTTGAGAATTGCATCTTGCTCCGCACGGCGTGCTTGGTTCATGTCATCAAGCTGCAATGCCAGTGTAAGTGCGGTTTCCTTATCGGGCGCACGCAGCATATCAAGTGCGTATTGTGCCGTCTCGAGCCGTCCCGCAGCATTCATACGCGGCCCCAATCCAAATCCAAGGTGTCGCGCATTCACCTGATGTGGCTCTACCCGTGACACCGCCATTAGTGCACGTAGGCCCTCTCGGCGTGTCTGCGCCAATACCTTGAGTCCCCAGTAGACATGCGTACGATTCTCGTCAACGAGCGTCACCACGTCACAAACTGTCCCAAGTGCAACGAGGTCGAGCAGCCACTTCTCCTGTCCTTTTGGCAATCCATCGAGCTTCGTTTGCAGTGCTTGCACCAGCTTAAAGGCGACACCCACACCAGGAAGATCGAGAAACGGATAGATTTTCCCGTGATGCAGAGCATCTTTTTTGAGTATGTAGTGATCATATTCATCAGGGTAGTCCTGGAGGAGCCGCTTTGGATTAATCACTGCAACTGCCGGCGGCCGCACTGGCGCGACGTTGTGATGGTCGGTCACGATTACATCAATCCCGAGCTCTTTGGCGCGGATGATTTCTTTCTCACTGAGGCTTCCGCAATCAACAGTAATAATCAGGTCGGCGCCAGTCTTGGCAATCTTTTCAACTGCCTCGACTGTCATGCCATACCCCTCAACAAACCGATTCGGAATAAACGCCGACACATGCCTAAATCCAAATGACTCAAATGCATCGAGTAGTACTGTGGTAGCCGTTAACCCATCGATATCGTAGTCACCATAAATTGTGATCCGTTCTTGATGTTTACGTGCCGATACCAATCGGTCGACTGCCAGCTGCATATCTGGCAGCAAAAATGGATCATGACGTTTCTCGTAATTGGGTAATAAAAAAGCTGCCCGCCGCTCAATATCATTGAGCTGACGCGCACGCAGTATATCGTCAAATACTGCCATTATTTAGGGCTGCACATCAGCACTCGAGCGCTTTGAACGTCCCGTTTGCTGCTGAGACTTAATCACGATACTCTGCAGTTCTTTAAAAATGACAAACTGCTTGTTGGTCGAGTATATCTTGGTATTTCCTTGTTTTTCACTCAAAAGAAAGCCAACCTTCTCAAGGCGCTTTAGCTCCCGCTGAATGTTACCCGGATCCTCTTTGATTAGCTTTGCTAGACCCCGCACATGAGTACGAAAATCAGGGTACTTAGCATATACCACTACAATTTTTCTGCGTACCCGTGAGGTGATAAAAACGTCTAACATATTCTCCCTTTTGGCGTTCCTTCGCCTTCATTACTATCTAGCTTACACTTTCTTACAACATTCTACAAGACCTCATAGTGCACATCGTAGTATAGTGAGAGAAGATGAGGTTTTATGAGGTTGCTCCAACAAAAATCGCTCGTGCTGGCCACGATAGCTTTACGTATGCAAGCGAGCAACCTCTCAACTATGGCTCCATCGTTACGGTAGAGCTCGGCAAAAAAACGGTTCCAGCGATCGTCCTCAAAGAAGTCTCTCAACCCTCCTATGCCACAAAGCCTATTACATCAATGATTGAAGAAACACCTCTCCCAGCCTGGCTGGTTGCAACTGCGCTTTGGATGAAAGACTACTACCACACCCCACTTGCCACAGTTTGGCAGACAATACTTCCTCGCGGTATTACAAAAACTCGACGTCAACGCGCAGTGCAACCTCGAGAAATTACACGAGATCGAACACATTTTTTACTCAATACCGCTCAGCAGAAAGCCGTTGATACGATTACCCGTATGGCGCCCGGCGCAGCCATCCTTCATGGCATCACCGGGTCTGGCAAGACACGTATTTACATTGAACTTGCCCAGCAAGCAATCGCCGCCGGCAAGTCAGCTATCGTTCTTGTTCCCGAAATTGCGCTCACTTCACAGCTTGTCGATGACTTTTCTCACCACTTCGATACCATCATTTTGACTCATTCTCGCCAAACTGAAGCAGAACGTCATATAGCATGGCAGAAAGCACTTACAAGTGATACTCCGCTTGTTATCATTGGACCACGCTCTGCACTTTTCTTACCAGTTAGTACACCGGGTGCTATCATTATCGACGAAGCACATGAGCCAAGTTTCAAACAGGAGCAGGCACCTCGATACTCGGCTCTTCGTGTTGCCAGCTTCATTGCACAAACCTCGCAAGCCAAAGCCGTCTTTGGCAGCGCAACGCCGCCCATCAGTGATTACTATATTGCCGAAAAGCTCGATCGCCCAATCATTACGCTCAATGAAAAAGCTGTCACAGGCGCAGCGGCGTCTGACGTTACATTAATCGATGCAACAAAACGTGATAACTTCCATCGTCACCGATTCCTCTCCGATACGCTCCTTACAGCTCTCGAGAAAACATTCACTACTGGCAACCAAGCACTTATTTTTCATAACCGGCGCGGCAGTAGCGCCACAACACTCTGTGAACAATGTGGTTGGACTGCTGCATGCCCCCGCTGCTTCGTGCCACTCACATTACACGCCGACGTGCATACATTACGGTGTCATATATGCAATCACCAGGAACGCGTACCAACCTCATGCCCACAGTGTCATTTCGCAAGTATTATCCATAAAGGTATCGGTACGAAGCTTCTAGAGAGTGAGCTTACAAAGCTTTTTCCAAAACAAAAAATTGCCCGGTTTGATGCAGATACAGCAACCGACGAAACAGTTGAAAAACGCTACCAGGAACTCTATAACGGAGACATTGACCTGATCATTGGCACCCAGGTTATTGCAAAGGGACTGGATCTCCCCCATCTGCGTACAGTCGGTATCGCCCAGGCTGATGCTGGCCTTAGTCTCCCTGATTACAGTGCGAGCGAACGCACATTCCAGCTGGTCGCCCAAGCAGTCGGCCGCGTTGGAAGATCGACACATATGACCAACGTTATCGTACAATCATACCAACCAACACATCCGGCGGTTGTGCATGGCATCACTCAAGACTATGCTCAATTTTACACAGATACGATTGCCGAGCGGCGTCGTGGCGGCTGGCCACCGTTCCGCTTTCTTCTTAAACTCACATGCTCGTACAAGACAGAGCATGCAGCCATCCGTAATGCCAAGCAGCTCCTTCATACCCTCCGGGAGCATGCTGCACCCGACGTTACTTTTCTTGGTCCAGCGCCTGCTTTTTACGAAAAGCAGCGTGACGCGTACCGTTGGCAAATCACTGCCAAATCACCAAAACGAGAGCATTTAGTTGCGCTCCTTAACCATATACCGCCAAGCTACTGGCAAGCCGAACTTGATCCATCGAGCCTCCTTTCGTAATCTGATATACTGGTACATAAGCTATGAAAAAAGAAGACATCATTAAACTGCCCAACCCCCATCTGCGTGAACGATCTAGCAAAGTCCGAGGTATTTCCGCAAAAACACTTGCACTTGTTGACGATATGACAAATGCTGCACTGGACTGGGAAGATAGTCGTCCGCACGAGATTAGTGCTGCACTTGCCGCCGTACAAGTCGATGCTCTCGAAAAGGTAATCATCGTCCGCAGCGATTTCGAAGATAAAAATACACGCGAGTTTACTGCATTCATCAACCCCGAAATAGTTAAATACGAAGGGACAAAAGAACTCGACTACGAGGGCTGCCTGAGTGTTGGCGGCGTTTACGGCAAGGTACCGCGCAGTAGTAAAATTCGCGTCAAAGCAACGACGATTGACGGCCAAGAGATACGTTTCAAGGCCGAGGGGTTTTTAGCACGCGTTATTCAACACGAGATCGATCATACAAACGGTATCGTATTCGTCGACCATATTCGCTATGAAAAAGAAGCGTTTTACGAACTTGACGAGAAAGGCGAGTTGCAGTCACTTAATTATGAAAAATCCATCGCATCCAATCCTATTCTTTGGGACTGAAAATTTTAGCCTCATTACGTTGCAGAAGCTTGTAGAAAATGGCTTCTCTATCGCCGCCGTTATCACGAAACCCGACACAAAAAAAGGTCGTGGTCATAAAGTTATTCCACCTGCAGTGAAAGTCTTCGCACAAGCACACGACATCCCTGTTTGGCAGCCCGCTAAATTACAAGACATTACCGATGATATTGTAGCTATACAGCAACCAATTGGCGTGCTCGTGAGTTACGGAAAAATCATCCCTCAATCGATCATAAATCTTTTTGAGCCAGGTATCATTAATGTCCATCCGTCGCTCCTCCCACACTACCGCGGACCCTCACCCATTGAAACCGCCATCTTGAACGGCGACAAAGAGACGGGTGTCTCAATTATGCAGCTGGCAGCTCGTATGGATGCCGGCCCTGTCTACCTGCAAGAACGAGTCAATCTCAATGGTACCGAAACAGCACCTGAACTCTACGATCAGCTTGGTGCAACTGGCGCTAGACTCCTCGTATCTTCTCTACCCGCAATTCTCGATGGCTCGCTCATACCAACACAACAAGACGACGATACGGCAAGTTACTGTCGGCTTATCGCTAAACAAGATGGTATGATCAACTGGCGCACAATGAATGCAATTGATATTGACCGTAGAGTACGTGCATACAACGAATGGCCTCAGTGTCGAGCGCAGCTCGGTTCTATTGATGTTATCATCACTCAGTCGCACGTTGATCATACCGCCACTTCTACACAAGCGCCCGGATCGCTCATTCTAAGCAGCGCGGGGCTTTCCGTCGTGACACAGTCAGGCCTGCTTGCAATTGACACACTGAAACCTCTTGGGAAGGGCACTATGTCAGTTGACGCATTCCTCCGCGGCTATCATCATTTACTGTTACTTTAAAAAGAACTACCCTTGGAAGATAGTTCTCTTTCTATTGAAACTGTGCTTCTACGCTGCCGTGCCACCAAGAATCGTATCACGATTCGCGGTGATTTCTGCCTTCAGTTCGGCGAGCACCTCTGCAACAACCTGACGATAGTCAGGACGGTTAACTTCAAGCCACTTGGTTGCAACATATTCAGCACGAAGGCCAGGGTCGTTCGCTGGAAGCCCGGTAGCTGTCTGCATACGCTTAAACACCTCGTCATTAGCATACTGCGGCACATAGTTCGCAAGCCATCCCTCGATAGTCGCCTGATCACGATCAATGATCTTCTCAAACTCTTCAAGCTGCGCATCGCTGAGACCATCAGACAAACGGGTGCCTACGCGAAGTTCAAGCTCTTCATAAATATGCTGTAAAAACGGCTTCTTTTGATCTTCAGGAAGATCATTCAGTCCAATATCTGCTAAAAATTGATCATCTAGTTGAAACATGCTCGGATCCTTTTACCTTTCTATCCTACTCTAGGCCTTATTATATAGAAGACTGGTGAAAAATACCACGACCCCAAAAGAACAATAGATAAGCCGTCGAGGATTTAGAGTGTACGCGTTACGAGCTCACGCGTGAAGAATTCAAGCGTATCGCCCTCTTCGAGAATAAACTTCTTTGTCGTTTTGAGACTAAGACCGCACATCTCGCCTTCGAAGACTTCTTTAGCCTCTTGCTGTTGGCGCTGTACTTTGATTACTTCGACTTCATTCAACTGCTCATCGCCACGTTTAATGCGCACAAGTAAGCCAGGCATCACCTTACCACTCGTCACCTCACCACCAGCGATAATCTCTTCTTTCATTGTACGGAAAACACCTTTGACCACCAACGTGCCGATCTCGGTCTCAACAACCTCTGGTGCAAGCATCCCTTCCATCGACTGACGGGCATCATCCAATAATTCGTAGATTACCTTATAAAGCCGCACTTGCACTTTTTCGCGCTGAGCGAGGCGTTTCACTGCTGGCGGTAGCTCAACATTGAACCCATAGATAATTGTCTTTTCATCAGCAGCTAAACGGATATCATTCTCTGATATATTTCCAACGCCACTTCCGATGATGCGCAGCGTAATCTCACCGCCTGTATCGACCATTTTCAAGCTGTCCATTACAGAGGTAAGTGAACCTTGTACGTCTGCCTTCACAATCACATTCAATTCTTGAGATTCATGCTTCTGCGTCATCATCTTTAAGAGGTCAGCCCCTGTCACATTCGTACTTGCGAGCTCACGCTCCTTATCTAATTTTGCTTGCGCAGCCTTACTACGAGCATCTTTTTCGTTTTTAGCAATAGAAAAAACATCCCCAAACTGTGGCAACTCCTTAAAGCCCGTTACAGTAACCGGAGTCGATGGACCAGCTTTTTTAAGTGGCTTTCCAGCAAAGTCTAGTAGCGTGCGCACTTTACCGTACGCAGTACCAGCTACCAAAAACTGACTTGGCTTCAGCTCGCCATGCTCAACAAGGAGACCAACAACCGATCCGCGACCCTGCTCCATATGTGATTCAATCACCAGCCCTTCGGCAGGTACCTCAATGTCTGCCTTGAGCTCTTCAAGGTCCGCAACAAGAAGCACCATATCAAGAAGCTTATCAACATTCTGGCCCGTCTTGGCGCTCACCTCAACCATCACTGTATCACCACCCCATTCCTCGGGGTTAAGATTATACTCCGAAGCAAGCTGTGTTTTAACCAACTGAGAGTTAGCTGTGTCTTTGTCGATTTTGTTGATTGCTACTACAATCTTTGCATTGGCATTCTGTGCAAACCGAATCGCCTCAACTGTCTGCGGCTTCACCCCATCGTCAGCGGCAACAACAATAACTACCACGTCAGTTAACGTTGCGCCGTGCTGACGCAATGCTGCAAAGGCCTCATGGCCCGGTGTATCAAGCAGTGTAATGACACGATTCTTACGTTCAGTCTGATAGGCGCTGATATGCTGCGTAATGCCACCTGCTTCACCCTCAACGGTTTTCGTCTTAAGGATCGCATCCAGCAGACTTGTTTTGCCATGGTCAACATGTCCCATCACTGCCACGATCGGTGGTCGATCAACCGCCTTATCGCTCAACTCATGTCGAATACGAGGGGCATCCTGAGTTGATTCGCGACGCTTAATTTCAACATCAAGACCCAGTTCTTCAATGATAATCTGAGTCGTTTCAAAGTCGATCCGTTGGTTAATTGTAGCGACGATACCGTTTTTAAAAAGTTCGCCAATCAATGTAGTTACTGGGAGATTAAGCGTTTCAGCAAGCTCGCCAACCGTAATAGAATCGGCAATTGTCATTACTTTTTCAGCCATGCTCTTGCTCCTTTCTCCTCGATGATCGTTGTTACTATAACAACGATCATCGTTATTTAAACATCACTCTATTTTTTATTCTTCTTGTCGAGACTCAGTGAGATCTTACGATTGTCCTTGTCGATATCCAAGACAACGAAGCTCTTGCGTTCATTCAGCGTGAACACCTTTTCAGGATCAACATTATCACCCTCACCAAGTTCGCTCACATGGACAAGCGCCTCAACCGCTGGACTAATCTGTACAAATGCACCGAACGGAGTAATACGAGTTACCGTACCTTCAACCGCGTCGCCTGATTTAAACTGCTCGACTTCATCAAGCCATGGATCTTTCGTCAGCTGCTTGATACTAAGACTTAAGCGATCCTTATCGATTGAGATAATCTTAGCTTCGATAGTCTGACCTACCTTAAGATAGTCACTTGGATTATTGACGCGCTCCCAGCTAATCTCTGAGATATGCACCAAGCCTTCAATACCCTCGACATTGACAAATGCGCCATACTCAACAACACCAGTCACAATACCCGTTACCGTATCACCAACCTTAAGGCTCTGAAGACGATCAGCGAGACCTTCTTTTACCGCCTCTTTTTCAGAAAAGATAAGCTTATTTGCTTTACGATCGCTGTCAAGGATGCGAACCTTAAGCGTTTGATTAATAAGCGCATTCAAACGTTGCAAAATTTCATCTTTATCACTTGAGCCAACTCGTGGATAGTGCTCGGCAGAAAGCTGTGAAACAGGAAGAAATCCGCGCACACCTTCATATTCTACCAACAAGCCACCGCGATTCGCATCATATGGTGACACCTCAATAATCTCGCCGCTTTCTTGCTTAGCCGCAACTTCTTCCCAGCCACGATCTTTAGCTGCTTTTCGAAGACTCAAGAGAACATAACCGTTATCGAGCTCAGTGTCAACCACGCTTGCTGTTACTGTATCACCCTCCGCAAAGCTGCGAGAGAAGCCAACCTCACGGCGAGGCACAAAGCCAACACCTTGAGCGCCAAGATCGATAAGCACTTCATGTTTACGAAGAGACAATACCGTACCAGTTGTCACCTCACCAGCAATCAGTTGCTTTGCCTGCGTATCTGCATTTGCAAGAAGATCATCCATTGTTATAGTAACTTTTGTCATAGGGGTAGTTCGTGAGATTACCATCACCTTGCATTCCGAGGTGCGGAAGCGCTCACAATTCCTTTCATTAATTATTATTCTAACGCATCTTATAAAAAGACCGTTCACCTATCACCTGTAAGTGTATCACTTTACAGATTATTTGTCTACCGAAAGAGAGAGCCAAAACGGTAACGGTACGAACGAAGATAAGCAATCACTCCACCCACGAGAATAGCCCCAGCGATCACCTGGAGGGCAGTATCTGCAGGCCCGGTAACCGGTAATTGACCCGTCGTAGTCGTTTCAGGAGTAGATGTGCGCCCTGTCTGCGGAACTGTCGCGACCGGTGCCTGCGACGGCGCCGCAGGAGAAGGAGTTGACGATTGCGCCTGTTTTTGTGCGGCTTCTTCCTGGGCCTTTTTTTCGGCAGCTTGCTTCTGCGCCGCTTCTTGCTTTTTCTGCTCAGCAGCTTTTTCCTGTTGCTGCACCTCTGAATCAGATGAATTCATCGACTGCGACTTATTATCGCTATCAGCCTTCTTATCCTGATGAACCGCGACTGGTGTAGTATCTCCAGAACGCGCTACTTGGCCACGCTGGTGTGCCATATAAACACCACCGACCACCAAACCAGCCAAAACAATGCCTACTATCAAAAAAGCCGCTACCGAACCTGCTTGATCTGTCTGTCGCTGTCTCATGTGATTCACCTCTTTACCTATACAATACTCTTAACTATATTATACAGGATTTTACTCAATAATACAAGTCTTTTTCCGGCGTTAGCTATGCTACACTAGATAGCATGATAGTCGCAGTTGATACAGGGGGTACAAAAACGCTTATCACCAGCTTCGGAGAAGACGGAAAAATTGGCAAACAGGTCAAATTTCCTACCCCGCCGCAAGAGGTTGATTATGTCGAGCTTTTAAGAAGCACGCTCCAGTCGCTCTATGGCGGACAACGTGTTGAGGCAATAGTGATTGCAATTCCGGGCATTATTAAAGATGGTGTTGCACTGTGGTGCAATAATCTCAAATGGCACAACTTCGATGCTAAAACTGCATTTACAGGTGTACTTGGTAAAACACCCGTTTTTATTGAGAATGACGCCAACCTTGCAGGACTTTCCGAAACTCGCTTGCTTAAAAAACCTCCCGTTTCATCTCTCTACGTAACAATCAGTACCGGCATAGGCACCGGAGTTATCACGAATGGAGTGATCGACCCAGGCCTCCGCCTAAGCGAAGGTGGTCGTTGCCTAGTCGAATTTGATGGCACTGTCCGAGAATGGGAGTCATTTGCCAGTGGCCGCGCCATCTACACGCTCTACGGGAAGTACGCCCGTGATATCCATAGCAAGCGTGCCTGGAAACATATCGCAGATCGCATAAGCCGCGGCTTTTTAGCGGTTATCCCTATGATTCAACCCGAAATAATCATCATCGGAGGTAGTATTGGTACCTATTTTGAGCGATACGGCGAATACCTCCATGCACTTCTAAGCGAGAAACTTCCACCCCACATTCCACCACCACGTATCGTACAAGCAAAATATCCTGAAGAAGCTGTGGTATATGGCTGCTACTATTACGCACTCGACACTGTCTCTGCAAAATAAACTTCGGCATGACTACCCGAAGATCCGCTTCGTAGAAGCCGATAACTTCTATTGGTCTGCTTCGCAGCGCACGGTTTTTTTCGACCCATCAGCAACACAATGGGAATGCTTCCTCTTGCATGAACTTGCTCATGGTTTACTTAAACATACTCAGTATGAGCATGACATCCAGCTACTCGTACTTGAGCGCGATGCCTGGACATACGCAACCCAAGAGCTTGCGCCCCTTTATGATATCGTCATTCCTAACGAGATTGCCCAATCCAATCTTGATACCTATCGCGATTGGCTTCACGATCGCAGTACATGCCCTCATTGTCACGCTACGGGAATACAATCACAGACTAAGCATTACAAATGCCTTGCGTGCCACACTACATGGCGTGTCAATGAAGCTCGTACTTGCGCGCTGCGTCGGCATGTCGCTTAGACTCTACGAGACAGACCATAAGTAAAACCGACCTTGAATAAGGTCGGTTTTACATTACCGTTCTCAATGCTATTTCAGACTAGGCTGCAAGTTGAGCTGATTTATCAGCCGCTTTTCGGCGACGACTAATACGACCACCCTTAGCACCTGCAATACGAGCAAGCTCTGGGTTCGCGGCAAAACCACCGGTCTTACCATTTTGACCACCCTTTTTACCGATTTTCGCATAAAAATCACTGCCGTGTTTTGCTTTGTTGGTCGCTGCTGCTTTTTGACCGCCTGCTTTTGTTCCTGCCATATTGAGTTATCCTCCGAATTAAAAAAGTTTTCCACGTCTTTTTCGACTGGAAAACCCTCTCTTTTACCTCGCACATATGTTGTGCTATGTATTTATACTATCATAGCTTATGCATTTTGTCAACATTTACAGTTATGTTTTTTATTGTGAAAAAACTATTGCACTTATGCATCTGGTGCGATATTATGAATATAAGTTCAGTTGTACTGAGCTAACAGTGGCACCTGTTAGGATAGATATCAAAACTTATATCTTCCACCACAACAAAACGACCCGCCTGCGAGACGGGTCGTTTTGTATATAAACAAGGCTATTTATCTTCTACTAATAGCGATAGTCTCTCACACCAGTTGCTGGTGTCCAGATAATATAGCCGTGCTGGAAGTCACTCCTTCGACCATTAGCAATCCCGTACTCATCCGAGACCGGATACCCAAGATAGGATTGCTCCCAGCCAAGCTGCTGCCAACGATCCCGTATAAGCCCTTGAACACTATGCGCGCCCGTTGATGGCGACCAGTAAACAGAGCCGCCCTCAAAATGATTGAGCCTGCCAACCCTGTCTGGCGTTACCCATTCATCAGTCGTCGGCTTGCCCAGAAAACCTCCATCATATCCATAATACGCCCACTTCTGATAAATTTGCCCGACCACATATTTTGCGCCATACTGTGGTGAGTTAAATATAGTTCCTTGCTGGAAATTACCGTACGTCGATACTCCATCGCGCGCCACTCCCTGATCACTCGTCGGATACCCTAGAACACTCCGTTCCCACCCAAGTTGCGCCCACCGTGCTCGAATATCATCTTTCACCAGATGAGCACCGCTCGATGGCGACCAGTAAATTGATGCGTTAACATTTGATGCATTTTGACTTGTCGCGAAATGATTCAATTTGCCAATACCATCTGGCGTCGTCAGCTCATCTGTAACAGGGATTCCAACCGCTTGGTGAGCACCAAGTTGCATATATGTACTATAGATAAATCCATTGAGCTCATGCACCCCGAAGCCAGCCTTATAGTAAGCTCGCCCATTTTGATAATTTTGATACGCCAATGTATCAGGACCCTGCTGCTCGGCACCAAGTGGAGCACCAAGCTGTGCACGGAACCACGCGTCACTCGCATAGCGCTGCTGTATATTTGTCTGCGCTACTGGAGCAGTTACAGCGGCATTCTGGCTAGAATAGGCATGCGCAGGAACAGCCTGTGCTGCAACAAAAAGAGCCGTCACAGCGGTCAGTGTCGCGGCAACGGCAAATGGTATATGCTTTGTCCTTAGATGGTTGGTATTTTTTGCACTATAGTCGCTATAGTTCATATTCCCTCCCTTCGTACCTTAAAAGTGGCACTCTTTTAGTATAGCGCGAATCATAGCACGATGATAGCTGGCTGAAGACCACCGAACTATGAACTCCTCCTTAAAAGTATGCTTGTAGAAAATACAGCATACAGTCAAAAGAAAAAGAGAGTCCTATTCGGACTCTCTTTTTATAATTCGGCACCGTGCTAGTTTCCCACTTGTGGCAGTATAATCGCCGCTGATGAGCTTGACTTCTGTGTTCGGAATGAGAACAGGTATTTCCTCATCGCCATGGGCACCGAAGTAAGGCTTTGACTAAGCACTTTGCGCTGATATTAAGAGATCAGTGGGCTATCATTGTCATAGGCCTCGCTTCGATGTCCAAAACTATTAATGGACACGGTTTGGTGTAAGTTTTTAAAAACTGACGTGATGAATTGCTATTCACCAATTACTAGTTAAGTCTACCTTATCCGCGCAGTCTATACAAGTATAAACGTAGCAGACAAGGACATAAAAAGGCAATGGGACTATTAGTACGCTTCAGCTCCATACATTACTGTACTTCCACCTTGCGCCTATCAAACAGATCGTCTATCTGTGTCCTCATAGGGAAATCTTATCTTGAAGTTAGTTTCGCGCTTAATATGCTTTCAGCGCTTATCTATTCCGAACATAGCTACTCGACAATGCAGCAGGTGGCCACAATCGATACACCAGAGGTTCGTCCACCCCGGTCCTCTCGTACTAGGGGCAGATCTTCTCAAATTTCCTAACGTCCGTACCGGATATAAACCGAACTGTCTCACGACGTTCTGAACCCAGCTCGCGTACCACTTTAATCGGCGAACAGCCGAACCCTTGGAAGGTGCTCCCCCTCCAGGATGTGATGAGCC
>JASLDG010000005.1 GCA_030146045.1 Candidatus Saccharimonadales bacterium
GCCATCTTGATTTTGCAGACCTGCCAAATAGGCAAGATCTTCAGGTGTCCAGCCGCTTTGCAGCCGCTCGAGTCGTGCGCTGAGCTGCTCGGGCGTGACGTACTCACTGAGCGGCCGGTCACCAGCACGGTTTTTCAGTGCAAATGTCACTTCGGCATCAGGATACTTTTCGTATTCGAGCTGTCCCATCGTTGCTTTGTAGTAGTCGAGCCCTTGCGACAGATATTCGTTCATTGCGTTTCTCCTTCGATCATTTCGATTGCCATTCGGCTGTCGATTTCGACGACGCCAGCTGCACGCATCTCATCGAGTGCCTTGTCGCTGTCATCGGGCTGAATGTTGACGCCGCGTACGGCATCCCGAAGAAGATAGGTCGTAACTCGCGTGTCATCGGCGAACGTACGGGCAACATCAAGAGCGGTTGCTTTGACGCAGTAGTCGGTTGCGAGACCACCGATGAATACCTGTACCTTCTCCTGTGTGTTGGTTGGTGCTATGAGTGTTTCAATGGTGGCGCCATCATCCGTAGTTCCCTCCCAGCCCGAGTATCCGTCGGTTTGACCCATGCCTTTTGAAATAACGATATCGTCCGAAAGAACATCAAGGTGAGGGTGGAAATCGGCACCTTCTGTTCCGGCGACACAGTGTACTGGCCATGTGTCGAAGTGAGGTGTGGAGGCAGGGTGCCAATCACGGGTAACGATCACGGTTCCACCGATGCGGCGAACTGCTTCTGCGGTCTGATTAATAGGGGTGACGACTGCTTCGCCATCGGGTACGGCTAAGCTGCCGTCGATAAAGTCATTCTGAATATCAACGCCAATCAGGACGTTTCGGGGTGTTTCAAATGTGTTCATCGTAAGCCTCCTTTGCTTATATAGTGTATTTACTACACTAACTATTATTCATACTACACCTTACTTATTGTATTGTCAACACTAAGTAGCATATATGATGCAAGAAGATATGGTGCATTGTGTACCACTCGTCTCGTAGTAAAATAGAAGTATGAAAGCTCCGATTTCAGTCCATTTTGAAACCACCCCCTATGTGCTTGAAGGTGTACTCATTGCCCGTCTCCCCGACGAAGTGAGCAAACAATTACCGTCACGTGGCCAAGTAGCGGTGACCGGTACAATAGATGGCCAGGCGATCAGCATGGTGCTGGAGCCGGATGGTGATTGGGGGCATTGGTTTTATGTCACGAAAGAGATGGCGGCTGCTGGCGTACGCGAAGGTCATGTGGCGACGCTTGATCTTACGACGACCAAAGAATGGCCAGAGCCGACGCTACCGGCCGATATTCGCAAAGCGCTCGATACTGCGCCGCAAAAAGTAAAGGATAAATGGCACGATATTACCCCGATGGCCCGTTGGGAGTGGGTACGCTGGGTGAATGAAACGGGGAGTATGGCGACACGTTCGGTGCGAATCGAGAAAACAATCTCAAAACTAGCCGGCAAGCATCGCCGGCCCTGTTGCTTTAATCTTGCGGGATGTACTGATGCAAGACTATCAAAAAGTGGACGTTTGATTGGTATCAAGACGGGCTCGTAACGCTCCTATCTTATAGATCATGCCGGTCATAAAAGAGTGACGCAACACGTTTTCGCGCGGACTTTTCGGCGAGCGCCATGGCACTTTCGAGCCGCTTCTCGCGATCACTCGCCGCCAGGATAACGTACGGCAAATTGTACTGCCTGCAGATATTGATCCAGTATTCATCGCTTCCTTCGCGTTGGTCACCACCATAGCGCAGCGGATCGACCTCGAATGGAATATTGCTTTTCGTCACGATATACAAATCGGATTTGAGACGGAGCGCGTCATCAACTAAGCCTTGCGGACAGGCGCCGATGTCGGACTGCCAATGGGGGAACTGCCAGTAGCCGACGGTCGAGAAAAGATCGGTGTCTTGGACGATATAGGGCGATGGACTAATCTCGCCGGTGTGCTCCTGAAGTGCGCGCTGGCCGTGCCAGATAGCGGTCATCGAGCGCGGCGTGATTTCGTTGACGGTTTCTTCGAGATACGGACGTGCGTATTCAAACAGCCAGGTGGCATCGAGTGCTTCGGCGAGTTCACGTGAGAGTGTGGTCTTGCCTGTCGACTCCGCGCCGAAGATCGTCACGCGGGTGCGTAGGTACGGCTGGAATTCCGGGATGATATCGGCGAAATGTGCCAGTGGATCGACGCGGATGGGTGTGGCTTTGGCAGGATTAATAGCGCGATCGATATCGTATGGGAAGAACTGCGTGCCGGTGATGTCGGCGAGCTTCTTGCCGTAGCGTTCACTGGCGACGATATAATCGTCTGACGTGATGCCGAAGCTCTTCATCATCTCCAGCCACATGTTCCAGAAACCGGGTGCTGAGGGGTCTTGCTCGATCGTCTTGTCGTAGTGGATTAGCTCGACGCGCTTTGATAATCCAATGCGTTTCAGTGCAGCCTGAAGAGTGGTGGCACGCTCTTTTGGAAACGGTTCATGTGGTTGCGTGTTGATAATCACCACCACACCATCTGGGGCGAGTTTATTCGCGAATTGGATCAGCTGCAAGTGTCCAGTTGTCGGCGGCATTGCCGTCAGTAGAACGAATGCTTTCATGACTCATGCTCCTTTTCCAAATGATATATCCATAGACCGTGTTTGCGAGGAAGAAGACGTACTGGAACGCCACAAGTGGTAATCCGCTGGTCATGTACGTATAGATGGCAAATACATTAACGAGTGCCCAAATACCCCAATTTTCAAGTTTCTTGTTATCGAGGAGGAACTGTGCCAGGATGGTGCCGGCGAGGATAATGCTGTCGGTCCACGCCATGGCACCACCGAACTGCTGGCTGATAAGCGCTGCGCCGCCGTAGCCAAGAACTGCAATCAATACGTAGACAGGAAGCATCTTGAACTCTACATGTGAGACGGGGCGAGTTTGCGAATCTTTGCGCCAGCGAATCCAGCCGTAGATGAGTGTTGGCACCAGGTACGCGTTTAGAACAGCACTTGCGAATAGTCCGCTTTGTACGAACAGGATGGCGTAGGCGGCTGATGAAATAGCACCAATCGGGTAGTTAATGCGCCGCTCTTTGACACAGAGATACGTACAACTATATGACGTCAGGACAGCAAAAACCTCGAGCCAGTTGAGCGAAGTTGCGCTGATCCAGCCGAATGCAATGCCGACGACGTACGAGAGGATAGTGAGTGTAATTCCGATAATGATACTCTCGCTGACGTCTCGCCGAAAAGTAGTGCGCTGAAGTGATATAAGTGCCATAATGACACCTCCTTTCATTAATTAGTGTATTTACTACACTAATTATCTTTAAGATACAGATATATTAGTGTATTGTCAACACTATGTCTTAAAAATAAAAAACATGCTACAATGACCTCAAGAAGGAGAATCTATTTATGGCAATGCCCAATCATCTTATTTTTGTCCGTCATGGTCAGTCAGAAGCAAACGTGATCCAAAAACGCACTGATCATGGCGTGAGCCCAGATGTCACTACGGCATTGTTTGCTCGACCCGATTGGCGGCACCGACTCTCGAAGCGGGGAATCGAGCAGGCGCAGCGAGCGGGTGAATGGATCGAGCAGGAGATGGGCAGTCTTGCTGAATTTGATGCGCTGTATGTATCGCCGTTTGTCCGTACACTTGAAACAGCGGCACATATTGGCGGACCGACACTCGGTGGATGGACAGACGATAGTCGTCTTGTCGAGCGTGGCTGGGGTGTGTACGGCAAGATGTCGCGTGAGCAGCAAAAGATGCAATTTCCACGTACAGCTGCCGAAAAAGCCGCGAATCCCCTCTTTACCCGGCTTGATGGTGGCGAAAGCATCTTTGATGTGTACGCTCGTTTTCGTGATTTTCAAAGTACACTGCACCGTGAACAGGCCGGCAAGAAGGTTTTCGTGGTGACGCATGGTGATTTCATCAATGCAGCTCGGTACGGGATTGAGCGTATGACACCAGGCGAATGGGAATCGATTGATAAAGAAAAAGCGCATAAAATTCGCAACTGCACGATCTTGCAGTATAGTCGCGTCAATCCACTCGATGAGACCGATATCCGCGATACGATTCGATGGCGTCGATACATCTATCCTGATATGCCCGATGCTTCGCCCGATGGCGGGCAGTGGATTGAACTACCAGAGCGTCGCCGCTATACGGGTGCGGAGCTGCTTGAGCAGGTCGAGCAGTCTGAGCGATTGCTGTAGCAGCTTTGGCAATAGCCAGTGACGATACCTGCGGTTGTATCGTTAGTCAAAACTGCGTTCAAGTGATTGCAGTTTTTTGCTATTGAATGCGTAAAGTTTTGCCGGGCGATGTGCACCCTCGCGCCACATGTCGCCTGTTTCGTGAATCAGTTCGAGTGACAAGAATTTTTTACGGAAGTTGCGTTTATCGAATTCACGGCCGAATATGATTTCGTAGGCTGATTGGAGCTGTGTTAGGGTGAATTTGCTATCGAGGAAGGCTGAAACAGCGTTGGTATAGGTGAGTTTGGATCGAAGACGCTCATGGGCATAGCGGATGATATTGGCATGGTCGTACGCGAGCTCGGGTAAATTGTCGACATCCAAGAATGCGGTGTGCGACCCGGCGTCGCGAACCTCAATACCCCGCCCGCAGCCCATGTAGGTGACGGATACAGCATGGCCGCGCGGGTCGCGGTCGATGGTGTCGAACGTATAGAGCTGTTCGATATAGGCGAGATCACGCTCGGTATCAATACCGGCTTTTTGCTCGACAATCCGATGGAGTGCATGTGTGGTAGTCTCACCGCTGGCATTGTACCCACCAGGGAGTGCCCATGCCCCCTGAAATGGGTCGTTTGAACGCTTAATCAGCAGAACCTCGAGCACACCATTAGTAATCTGGAAGATGATGGCATCAACCGTCAGGGTTGGTGCGACGTACGGCTTATCGTATTTCATACACTTATTGTACGCTGTGGTGGCTATTTCTCCAACTTGGGTGCGTAAGCAACAGGGAGCTCGCGTTTATGTATGGTCGCAAGGTAGCGCTGTTCGATCATCTTTGCTGTTTTATTATTAACTTCTTTGCCTTCGAGGTAGTCGTCGAGGGTATCATACGTGATACCGAGTTCACTTTCGTCGGTCTGTCCCGGTTTGGCATCGAGCAGATCAGCGGTAGGCTGTTTGGTGATGAAATGTTCGGGTGTACCGAGCTGGCGCAGGAGTTGCTTGCCCTGGCGTTTGGTTAACCCTGCGAGCGGGAGGACGTCTGCCCCACCATCGCCATATTTTGTAAAGAATCCAGTCACGGCTTCGGCGGCGTGGTCGGTGCCGATGACTAAGAGGCCTTGGTCGCCGGCAATGGCATACTGAGCGATCATACGCATGCGGGCTTTGGCATTGCCTTTGTCGAAGTCGCTGATGGGGTGATTTTCTGCACGCTCGAACCCCTGGGCAAGACCATTGACACCGGGTTTGATGTCAAAATCATGGATAACATCAGGCTGAATGATGTCGCATGCTTGGAGCGCATCATCGCGGTCAACTTGCGTGCCATATGGCAAAAGGACGGCATGGAACGCAGCATCGGCAGCGTGTTGGCGACGTTTTTCGACGGCACGTTTGGCGAGGAGGCCGGCGAGGAGGGAGTCTTGTCCACCTGAGATACCGAGAACAAAGCCATTGAGGCCAGTTTGGGCCAGATAATTCGCGAGGAAGGCTGAGCGCCGCTCGATTTCCTCAGCAGGGTCAATAGTTGGCTCGACACCGAGGGCGGTGATTATTTCATGTTGGATACGTCGCATAGTAACTCTCCTTATTGTCTATATGACACTAATTTGCTATACTCAGCGTAGTACATAGTTAGTGTATAGTCAACACTAAATAAGAAAGAAGATGCTATGACAGAGATACGACCACGTGAAACAATCATTTATGGCGGTGCGTTTAACCCACCTACCCGCGCTCACCAGGCGATTCTGCAAGGGTGTATTGATTATGCCGAGCCACGTGATGCCGACGTATGGTTGCTTCCAAGTGCAAGCCGTCGTGACAAGACGATCGATGTTGATCGAGCATACAGGATTGCTCTTTGTACTGCGCTGGTGCAGGATTGTCTCCGGAGGACGGTGACGGTTGATGTGAGTACGCGCGAACTTGACCGGGACAAGGTAACGGAAACATATGATACAGTTCGCGAACTTGCTGATACATATACTGACCGCACGTTTACCTGGGTGTTTGGGTCTGACTCTGTAGCGACAATGCGCGAATGGAGTCATGGCGAATGGCTGTTTGATAATCTGGCCATGCTGGTCGTTGACCGACCAGGTACTGAATCGATCGAGATTGGCGCTCGTGCGATGCGGTTATCGGTGCGGCAGGTAGACACCAGCTCTACAGAGCTTCGTGCACGATTAGCTGCGGGCGCTGCGTATGATGATCTGGTAAGCCCGGCGGTCGGAAAGCTCCTGGTAACGTAGTTTAATTAGTATTCTTTCATCTTAAGAAGGGAGCGTGTAGTTGACATGTGTTTGTTGATCGTCTTTTCCTGCTCGGCGCTAACTGCATGGCCATGCTTGATTATCTCAAGGGATCGTCCGAGGTTTTTGGCAGTAAGTGCCACGATGCCTCCTAAATTGGCTTTCCCATATTGCTTATCTGGGTATGTCGAACTTGTTTCTATTTTCTGAGTGGATGCAATAATAGTATGTCGGTTTTCTAAGCTTTGTGTTTCAGAGGTGATCTTTGCGATCGTGCGATCAGTGATATCGGCTCTTTGTCCTAAACTATACAATGCAAGAATACGCGGATGGATTGATGGATTATGCAGGAGATTTGGCTGAATTTTACTATGAAAAGCATACATATAGTCGGGTAGGCCTATCGCCTGAGGCTCGTGAATAGTGCTGCTAAGGTAAGGTGCGACGCGATTGAGCGTTGAAATACTTTGTACAATGCAGGAGGTGTCATAGTTATGTGATTGCGCGGTGTAGAGCGCGAGCAAGCCTATGCCGAGTCTGGGATCAAGTTTTTTGTCATGTAGGCCGAACTCATCAAGCGCCACGCCATTGGTTCTCGTGCGGGATAAAAGAAAACGGTGTGGGAGCTGATTGAGGGTGCTGATTTCATGACGAATGTTTATTTGGTTAAATATCTTTTCATAGGGAAGTATGAGCTCACCTTCTCTCTTATTGGTGAAAAGTGCCAGCTCTTTTTTCGTTGATAAACTATCATTTTGGCGACATTCGCTACATGTCGAGATACCAGCCGCCGACTCGGCAATGGTGATGCTGCATCGCGAACATACGGTAAAATACTCCTCTGTCTGATAGATATAACCTTTCCTAAGAGCTTTTTCTATAGTGCACTTCGCCCATTCACTAAACATAGGGTCATCGTCTGTCAGGGACGCATATTCTTTGTTTTTTGGTTGGATATATTGCTGGAAAAAAGTACTTTCGTATTTTTGATGCAGCCGCTCACTTGGTGTAGTCATGTTTGTTTTATGAAATGACCCTACGTTATTCCAATTATAAATCTCTGGCGCATCAGGACTATAGAGGATATTCAAAGCTTGAGCAGCAAGCACCCCGACGGCTTTGTAGGGCTTTTCATCAAGTGAAAACTCCTGGTTTTGTACCGCAGCGTTGGTAAAAAGAATACTTGTTTCCATTATCGTGTCGCTGCTTTTATGTAGTCAGTTACCACTTGTGAAAGCTCGCGTTCCCTCAGAGTAAAATTGTGATCTGCGTCGGGTATAATATAGCTAGAAAGGGTGTTTTCGCGCGACAAACGTTCGATCGCCTCCCGTGGTGAGACGATTGTACCGAAATCATTAGCACCGTATATAGCTGCAATATTGGGATGTTGTATAGCTTTGAAACGTTTGAAACTTCCACTATCTTCACTACGAGCGAAAGGAAAAATGTCATAGTCGCTACCAGGCATTAGCAGCTCACGAAGACTACGTTGTGATATAGGGTGATCTCCAGGAAAGTCGGGTACGAGTGACATTGCCATTTGCTGGTCGGTATTTTTTTGAGCAAGGAGTTTTTCGGTTGTGATTAATCCATGATCGCTATAGCGTTGGCGTTGTAGGCTAACGTCGTCGCCTCCTCCAACGAGCACAAGGCTGGCGATGGAATTTAATTGATTTGGTTCCTGGGTTGCCCAGATGACGACTTTGTTTGCTCCAGTTGAGTGACCTACAAGGTGAATTTTTTCATACCGTTCCTCAGTAGCCCATGAGACAACAGCACTAATGTCATACGACGATTCTGTAATAAGCTCATACGTCATACCGCTGGTTATAGTTTTTCCACTTGTCGTGTCGAATTTTGTTATATAACCTGCACCACGATTGTTAAAAGTTAATAGATCTACATCTTTATCAGCAAGTGTTGATGCTAGTGTATTAGAGAGTGACGGACGTCGAATAATTGATGAGCTTCCTGCACCGTGAATTAGTACGACAAGTTCTTTATGTAAAGGTTTTTCAAGCGAGTTATGCGAATAAAGGAGGCTTGGTAATAGGAGGCCGTCCTGGGTTGCTATAAGAAAATGGGAAAGAGTAAAATTCATTGATGATATTGACTATACTATGTATATATTTTATCATAGCGATATGAAAAAAGAAAGTTCTCGCAAGACTTACACAACGCTTTCAACGAATAAATCCATGAATAACGCGCTGTATCGTGATCGAGATAGTCTTCCTTTTGAGGCGGTATATCCACTGATTAATTTTTCCGATGATCATATAGAAGTTGATGATAATACAAAAAAATTAGAGAAATGCCTAGCGGGAAATTTTTGGTTTCAGAAAGCAAACTCAATTCAGCGTCAATCCATGTTGGATAGGGTAGTTAATATAAACAAAAATTTGCAAATTATTTTGGATTTTATAGAAAGTAAATATGGACACCTTGGACAATCGTGTGTGCATGTGTCATTGGCGGGGTCGTACTTGTATTCGGAACATCCGGGTGATATCGATCTTGATGTAGTGCTTGAAGGGTCTTTTTTTGACTACAGCTATTTCAATGAAGGCATCGAGATTCTTGACATGACAGACAGTATTAGCAAGGTATCTCTTACAGTTATGGGCGAGGATAATATTCTCGGAAAGCGACATATTCCTTCGATGATTGAGAACGATGGATTTATTCACCAAGACACGATTATTCGAGAAATTCTTGTGGCTCCGATGCGCAATGTGACAGTTTACGGGAAGCCGTTTGCCGTACCTTCTTCTCTGGATAGTAAAAATATTTTAGCGCGTATTGCTCGCCAGCTCTATTTTGCATCTCTGACACTCCAGGGAAAGATACCGTATTATAATGAGGATCCATTGAAAACTAAAAAGGCGCTCAGTAGAATCAATGAAGCGCATGATATTTTAGAATGGCTTTACATGTCGATGGATGGCGAATCGAAGGTGAAAGATAGCTTATAGCTAAGTATATCGAAGACATGCTAATCGATTCTCACTGTCATATTCACGATCACGAATTTTATACTGCCGAACGGGCTGAAGAAGTCTATGAACATGCCGTTGCCAATGCTGTAGATATGCTCTGTGTCGGGACGAGCCAGCCGGATTCGCGAGCGGCGGTTGCTTTTGTGGGGTTACATGACCACACATGGGCGATCGTGGGAGTGCATCCACATGAAACGAAGGATGGTGTGGCGGATATAGGGGCGCTTTTGGGCGAGAAACTACCTAAAATCGTCGGAATTGGGGAGATTGGCCTCGATTATTACTATAATCATTCACCACGCGAGGCGCAGATTGCCGGATTGGAGCAGCAGCTTCAGTGGGCTATAGACTATCAACTTCCGGTGAGCTTTCATGTGCGTGAGGCGTATGATGAATTTTGGCCGATTTTTGATAATTTCAAGGGCGTACGCGGGGTATTGCATAGTTTTACGGATGTACCGATACATCTCGAAAAGGCGCTTGAGCGCGGACTTTACATAGGGGTGAATGGCATTTCGACATTTGCGCGTGATAAGCAGGATATGTTTGCGGCTGTACCGCTTGAGCGAATGTTGCTGGAAACTGATGCACCCTTCTTGACACCAGTGCCAAAACGTGGTAATATGAATGAGCCAGCATTTGTTAGATATGTGGCGGCGTATCATGCGCACGCCAGGGGTATATCACTTGAGGAAATTTCTCAAGTGACGTCGGCAAATGCCATGAGCTTATTTGCTCTCTCGACGAGGTGACATAACTGTCAAACATATCAACGAGGAGGATTCTATGTCTGAAATCGCGACAACACCTCAAATCCGTGGGCAAAATCCCTATCAAGCGCGTAAAAGGCGCCGAGGTGCTTATCGAGAAAACTTCGCACAACCTGCAACCCAGGCTGATATGTTCAAGAACCCTGAAACTGCAGCGCTGCTGCACGAGGCGCTTGCTGCACAGCCGGCACAAGCACCACTTCTTCCGCCTGAAGCCGTACCGCGACCTCCGCAACCTGAATTTGCGATTGTCAAGAATCTTGGCGAACGCCTTGACCGATTTCGTACAACGGTACCTGTACATGATTCGGAGGCGGCATAATGAGTCTATTTGGTAAACTCTACGAGCTTTTTGTTGGCGCCCCGATGCCGCATGTCGAAGCGCCAAAAATACCTTCAATGCCCCATCTTTCACTTCCTACGGCGCCCAAGGAGCCGCGCCGCTTGACGACGCGCGAACTGATTCAGCGCGAGAGTGAGATTGGCGGGACACTTTTTGGGGAAGTCCCCCAGGGGTATCGCCGCGAATTCTTTAATCTTGACCCAACGACCTGGATTTGGCACGAGGAATGGTATGATCAGAAGCGCCAGCGACAAACGACAACAACGCGTTATGAAGTGCACGAAAATGGTGTTTTGAAAGCGCAAGAAGGTGCTCGCTATAACTTCATTGAAGGACAAGAGCTCGAAAACTTTATGTTAGCAACGCGCATGTATTACGACAAAGTGGCACGCGATATCTATCGCTGCGACCCAGCAACAGGCCAGCGCTTGCAGGCACGAGCGGCATAATTTGCTATACTTAATGAAGTAATGAGCATGCCAAAGACCGATATTTATCTTGACTATGCCGCTGCGACACCGATCGATCAGCGGGTGCTTGCGGCGATGATGCCGTATTTTAGTGAGCGGTTTTATAATCCATCGAGTCCCTACGAGCCCGCCGTACAGGTGCGCTATGAATACAACCAGGCAAAGGCGACGATTGCACGAGCAATTGGTGCTGTACCTGATGAATTAGTGATGACTGCTGGGGCGACTGAGTCAATCAACTTAGCTTTTTCAGTGGCTGAAGGTCATGTGGTAGTACCGGCAATTGAGCATCATGCAGTACTTTCAGCGGCACGACAACATGATTACACTGAAGTTGCAGTTGACGCCCGCGGTCGTGTAACAGTAGAGGCGCTGAAGGCGGCGATTCGTCCCGATACGACATTAGTGAGCGTAGCGCTTGCGAATAACGAGTTGGGAACGCTTCAGCCGATCAGTGATATCGCTCGGATGATTGCAGGTGTACGCGAAGAGCGTCGAGTGAGTGGCAACAAGATACCACTTTATATGCACAGTGATGCGTCGCAAGGGGCAGGATTGATTGATATTCAGACTGCACGGCTGGGTGTTGATCTGTTAACACTTAACGCGGCGAAAGTCTATGGCCCCAAACAAGTTGGTCTTTTGTGGGCACACCGGCATGTGGTAATTCAGCCGACAGTCGTTGGGGGCGGTCAAGAGCGGGGATTACGGAGCGGAACTGAAAACGTAGCGGGCACTATCGGGTATGCGACAGCCATGGCGCAAGCAACTGATCAGCGTAAGCGTGAATCAAAGCGTCTTCGTGACCTTCGCGATCAGCTACAGAAAAAAATCACTACCGCACTTCCTGACACACTTGTATTGGGTGATCAATCACATCGTCTGCCGAACTTCTTGACAGTCGCATGGGGTGGGATTGACGCTGAACGCTTGATTTTTGTCTTAGAGCAACGAGGCGTGTATGTGGCAACCGGGAGCGCCTGTGCAGCTAATAGCGGTACGCGCTCGCATGTGTTGACGGCAATTGGTCTCACTGACAGTGAGGCTGATGGTAGCTTGCGTTTGAGTCTCGGCGCGAGTACTGATCAAGCAGCTGTCGATCAAGCAGCGGATGAAATTACTCGCGCGGTTATCGCTGAACGCGAACGGAGCAAGCGATGATCAAAGGCATCATTGCGGTCGTTGTGGCGGTTACGATCGTCATTGTAGGGCTGTCGGTGTATTTGGCACCGGATGGGCTCAAATCGTGCGGCGGACGACCTGACCCAAGCAAGTTCGATTGTCAGCGAGTTGATGCAATTGTAGCAGTCAGTGGTGGAGACACGAGCGCACGTACTGCCCAGGCGATTGATATGTATCATAAAGGATGGGCGCCGACGCTGATTTTTTCAGGCGCTGCTGCTGACAAGTCGGGGCCAAGTAATGCTGAAGTGATGGAGAAGCAAGCTCTGGCGGCTGGTGTTCCCGCATCGGCCATCCTGCTTGATGACACATCGGAAACAACTACGCAAAATGCCGTCAATAGCCATAATATTTTCGAACAGCAAGGTATTCATTCGGTTATTCTGGTAACGTCAGCATACCACCAGCGTCGCGCAGGGCTTGAATTCGGCAAGCGAGCTGGCTCATCGATCCGTATTATTAACCACCCGGTTGCTACTGATAACCAGTGGTCGAATGTATGGTGGCTCACGCCAACTGGCTGGTGGTTGGCGTTGACTGAGTTTGTCAAAATCATTGCATTTTATATTGGAGGTACCAGGTGACGCGCGTGTATGTTGGTATGAGCGGTGGCGTTGACTCGAGTTTGACGGCAGCACTGCTCGTTGAGCAAGGGTATGATGTGACGGGTGTCTACATGAAAAACTGGAGTCAGGATTTACCTGGTATGCGATGTCCATGGGCGGAAGATTTGGCTGATGCGAAGCGAGTGGCGGTACAGCTTGGGATTGATTTCAAGGTATTTGATTTCGAGCAGGAATACCGCGATAAAGTCGTCCAGTATATGATTGATGAGTACAAGCTCGGCCGTACGCCAAACCCAGATATTATGTGCAATCAAGAAGTGAAGTTCCGCTTGTTTTTGGATGCTGCACTTGCCGACGGCGCAGATATGATTGCAACGGGCCACTACGCGCAAACGCGTGACGGTAAGCTACTGCGGGCGGTTGATGATAATAAAGACCAAACATATTTTCTGTATCGCGTCACCAACCACGCGCTCGAGCGAACGCTCTTTCCGTTGGGTGGGTTTACGAAGCCTGAGGTACGCGTCATGGCCGAAGAACGCGGGCTCTATACGGCACGCAAAAAAGAGAGTATGGGGATTTGTTTTGTTGGCAGTATCGGTATTCGGGACTTTTTGAGCCAATATGTTGAAACCGAACCTGGGCGTATCGTTGATACGGCATCGGGTATGGTATTGGGTCAGCATGATGGCGCGATTTTTTATACGCTGGGTCAGCGTCACGGACTCGATGTTGGCGGTGGACTCCCGTATTATGTGGTAGGTAAAAGTATGGACAAGAACGAAGTCTATGTCTCGACAAACCTGCAGGATGAAGCTTTGTGGCGCCAGGCAATTACGTTGGCTGCCCCTCATTGGATTAGCGGCCAGCAGCCACGTGATGGCGACTATCAGATTCGTGTGCGTCATCGTGCGCCACTTGTAACCGCTCGGCTTGAGGGCGATACATTTCGATTAACTGATGCTCAGCGTGCGGTGACACCAGGACAATCGGTAGTTGTGTACGACGGCTACGTGTGCCTTGGCGGCGGTATCGTAGTATAGAGTCTGGTTATATGACGGTTTCTTTGGATGAACGAGCTGGTAGGAGACTCTTCTTTTTGCTACACTAAGTCTACGAAGCTGTAACTAAAAACAAACATGAAACAAGCCATCCATCGTATTATCTTGCCAAGTTTTCAAGGCTACCGTCGACAGATGGTTCGACGTGATTTTCTCGCTGCGTTAGTCGTGGTTGCTATTACGATTCCAAGCAGCCTCGGTTTTGCTGCAATTGTTGGCTTGCCAATTCAAACTGGCCTGTATTGTTCGTTGCTCGCGCCAATTATCTTTGCATTATTTACGAGTTCGCGTCACTTAGTCATTGGCGCTGATTCTGCAACCGCCGCATTGGTGGCGGGTGGCACGACGGCAGTTGCTGCGAGTGGGTCGCCAGGATTTACCGGTGCTGTAGCGCTATTGGGCATGATGACGGGTATACTCCTGCTTATTATGAGCTTACTGCGGTTTGGTTTTCTTGCTGACTTGCTTTCGCAGCCTGTGCTTGTGGGATTTATGGCGGGTGTTGGTGTACAGCTGATTGTGAGCCAACTGGCATCAATGACGGGCCTAGCGATTTCGGGAGACGTTCTTACGATGCTTGGATCGTTCGCAGCCCACATTGGCGACACTCAGTGGTCGACTGCAGCGATTGGCCTCGGTACACTTCTTTTGATCTTTGTTTTTGACAAGCTCCGCCTACCCGGGGCTCTGGCTGCGCTGATTATTGTAACGGCTGTATCGGCGTTGCTTGGGCTCGCAGATGCGGGTGTACAGGTGGTTGGTGCTATTCCAGCTGGGCTGCCGCAATTGATTATTCCTCCGATGAGTCCAATGGATATGGTTCTTATGTTTAGTTCGGCACTTGCGATCGCAGTTGTCATACTTGCGCAAAGTTCAGCGGTCAGTCGGAGCTTTGCAAGTAAGTATGATGAACCTGTGCGTGACAATAAGGATTTGATGGCACTGGGATTTGCAAATATCGCATCTGCATTAACGCAAGGTTTCGCAGTCAATGGTAGTCCTCCTCGTTCGCTTGCAAGCGAGGCAGCTGGCGGACGCTCGCAGATGGTGAATATCTTTGCTGCGCTGATGATAGGAATGATACTTTTATGCGCGACCTCAGCGCTAACGATGGTGCCGCTTGCAGTGCTCGGGGCAATCATCTGCTCAATCGGGTTTCGGTTGATTGATGTTCGCAAGCTGCGGAGTATTTGGCGAGTGCATAAAATCGAATGGGCTATTGCTATGCTTGCACTTGTCGCAACGGCACTCTTGGGCGTACAGCAGGGTATCATGATTGCTGTACTAGCGTCACTTATCGAACGGTTGCGGCGCGAATATCGACCATCTGACGATATTTTGTTGCGTGACGGCCAGATTGATCAGTGGGCTGCCGAGCGAGTCCAGGGGAGTCATCGCTACACATCACATCCTGACGGAGTACTTGTCTACCATTTTGATAGTGACTTGTTTTTCGAAAATGCCGCATACTTTTCGCAGCGTATCAACCGTGCGGTGGCTGGTGCCCAAGAACCGGTGCGCAGCGTCATCTTAGACGCTGGCGCGATGAGTGACATCGATTATACGGGCGCAATGGCGCTTAAAAAGTTGGTTGAAACGCTGGCGGATGACGATATTCAATTTGGCATTGCGCATGTATCGCCAGGTCTGATGAGGATATTGGTTGAGTACCAAGTGGTGGAGCTGATTGGCAAAGAGCACATTTATGCGAGTCTTCGCGAAGCGCTCCGGACTCAGCCGGGCGTGAAACGCTCAGTACTGTCAATGGTGCGACGCCTGAATGTATCAACGCGAAGTTATGTAGTAATTGGTGGTGGCGTGCTTGAAGCGTTGGGGCTACGCGATACGATTGACGCCGATCTTGTCGTGAGCAAAAATACCTACGCTACATTTCGATCTAAGGGATGGCATGAGGATGTGCATGATGATGGCAAACGGGTGCTGACGCATCGAGGGTATCGTATTATGACGTCCTTCATGGGGCGTGATCTTAAGCGGCTACAGAAACATGCTTTTTCGATTGATGGAGTGCGCTTTATGGGACTGGATGACCTCATCGACAGTAAAGAGGCGCTCAATCGAGCAAAGGATAGAAAAGACATTACGCTTATTCGGGCGTATCAGCGGCGCCAACGAATTGGCAAATCGATCGCGCAGACGGTTGCACGGGATGTGTCAGCTCATGGCAAAGGAGTATACTAAAGAGAGAACATAAGCGAGGAGGGTGTATGAGTGTATTTGACGATGTAGGTAAGAAAGTACAGGACACAGCGAGTCAGCTTGACCGAGTGAATCTTGATGAACTGAAAGAAAAAGCCTCAGGTGCGGCACATGACGTACTCGACAAGGCACAAGAGCTCAAGGACAAGATTCCAGGCGATGTAGACGATAAAATTATCGATAAAGCCGAAGAAATCAAAGATAAGTTCGTTCAGTAGTCAGTTCTAGATATCTGGTGTTTTGATTCCGGTTGATTCATAGCCGGGATCGCTCGGCGCTATGCCAAATTTCGGACAAGTTGTACTCAGCGAGAGTTTGTCGAGGTCAGTTGGCTGGCTAATTGCATGGGTGGCTGTGTCGTAGACATAGATTTTATCCGTAGCAGGATCAATCTGAAGATAAATAGCCTTGGTATTGTTGCGGCAGTAAAGTTGTTGCTGGTTAGCATTGGCACTGTTTGGCTTGATGACGAGTCCGATGCTTGCCAGGCCATCGAGGTGCGGATAATAGCCATACTGTGTTTTGTATTGCTCGAGCCGCTGGCCAATAATCCAGACGGTAGAGAAGAAATCGGTCGGCGGTAGCGGATCACTCGTAAGCGGATCGCATGCAGTACCGTCAGATGATCGTATTAACGCTCGGTCGGGACTTGGATACAGAGAATCGGGATTATAACCGTAAATGCAGTACTGATTGTTGTCTTTGAGCTTGACGATAATTGAATTGCCTTTATTAGCAATGAAGGCGAGCGTATCGTTAGCCTCGCCAGTGCTAGAGTCATAGGTGATGGGTGTGTCACCGTTGAGCGTCATGTATTGTCGTTGCGCCTTGTCCATTGCCTGGATATCGAGTTTTAAACTGGTCGTAACCGCCTGTCGGGTGACGCCATTGTATGCAACGATCACCACGGCTGCGAGAATGCCAATAACCATAATGACAATGAGGAGCTCGACAATCGTAAAGCCGGCTGTTTTGTGGCGGATAAGCATAAGTATTTTGAGTATAGACGGTATAGGTGATGCTGTACAGTCTTTATATTATAGGGGGATAGATATTGACTTTTTAAGTATATTATGCTAAAATAGAAATCGCTACATCGTGTAGCAAACTGTCCTTTAAGGAGAGAATATGACCGACTCGGCTTCTCGCATCATTTTGCCACATCCCCTGTCATACATGGTGGGTGTATGCATCTGGGGGGTGATTGGTGTGATGACGCTTATCATCGCCATCGGTGCTGGTTTTGCTGGCATGATCATGCTTGCACTGTTTTGCCTGGCGCTCGCCATCTTCGTCCTGGTGGCGACATGGGCCAAGTACAAGCAGGCGACGAGCTGCTGCTGGCGACTCAATACCGACATGGTGGAGTACAATTACGCCTTTTTCGTCAAGGTGATCAACACGTTCCAGTACGACCGAATCGATGAAGTGGGCCTCTCTCAGAGTTTCTTCGGTCGCATCTTCGGCTTCGGTACGATCTCGCTGACCGCTCGAGGGAAGGACGGTAGCTTTCGCCTTCGCAACATCGAACACCCGGATGACCTCTACGAGTTCTTCCGCCAGAAGGCTGCTAGCAACAAGGAGGATCGACACCAGAGCGTTGTCGACTAACACTACACGGTGAGCCTACGGCCACTTTGCTTTCGAGCAAAGTGGCCCGCTTACTTTTATGGTGCTTTTCGCCAGGGGAGGAAAATGGTACAATAACAGATATGAATGCCCAAGAAATCCGTAACGCTTACCTGAAATTTTATGAGACCAGGGACCATGTCGTCGTTAAACGCGCGCCGCTTGTCCTGACCGGTGACCCGACAACGCTCTTTACTGGTTCCGGCATGCAGCCGATGATTCCGTATTTGCTTGGCGAGCCGCACCCGGATGGCGTACGAATTACTGATAGCCAGACCTGTCTGCGCTCGCAGGATATCGATGATATTGGCGACAACCGTCATACGACCTTCTTTGAGATGCTTGGTAACTGGAGCATGGGTGACTATTTCAAACAGCAGCAGATTGAGTGGATGTTTGAGTTCTTAAGCGAGGTGGTTGGCCTTGATATGAGCAAGGTGTATGTCACCTGCTATATCGGTGATGATCGCTATGGTATCCCTAAGGATACTGAGGCGGCGGCAGTGTGGCAACGTTTGTATAGTGACAAAGGGTTGAGCACGGGTGAGGCCGAAATCGGCAGCGAAGAGGCTGGCTACGCACGCGGTATGAAGGATGGCGAGCGTATTTTCTATTACGATGGCAGTAAAAACTGGTGGAGTCGTAACGGCAGCCCTGAAACAACACCTATCGGCGACCCATGTGGCCCTGACAGTGAAATGTTCTATGATTTTGGCACGCCACATGACACGAGCTATGGTGAGTTTTGCCATCCGAACTGTGACTGCGGCCGATTTATGGAAATTGGTAACAATGTCTTTATGGCATACAAAAAAGTGGGCGAGGGACAGTTCGAAGAGCTTGAGCAAAAGAATGTTGACCACGGGTCTGGTCTGGAGCGTATTGCAGCAGCCAAGCTCGATAACCCTGACGTGTTCCGTATTAGTCTGATGTGGCCGATTATCGAAAAACTCCAAACACTCAGCGGTAAAAAATACGAGAGCCATACCGAGAGCATGCGGGTTATTGCCGACCATTTGCGCGCGGCGACGTTTTTGGCTGTTGATGGGTGTGTGCCGAGTAACAAGGAGCAGGGCTATGTCATGCGTCGACTGCTACGACGGGCAATACGTTTTAGTTTTGATCTTGGGATCGAGCAAAACTTTTTGCAAGAGATTGTGCCCGTCATTGCCGATCTCTATGTCGATGATTTCCCAGAAGTGAAAGCGAGTCGTGATGAGGTGATTGCGGTGCTTGTGAAAGAAGAAAAGGCATTTCGCCAGACGCTCCGAAAGGGTATTCAGCAGTTTGGTAAGTTTGATAGCATAGATGGCGCTGCACTATTTACGCTCTATGACACCTATGGATTCCCTGTTGAACTCTCGACCGAAGAGGCGTTTAAGCAGGGTGTCGAGCTGCCTGATGATTGGCGTGCGCAGTTTGATGCCAAGATGGAAGAGCAGCGCAATCGTAGCCGCACCGCAACGAAAGGCGAGTTTAAAGGTGGTCTTGCGGGTCAAGAGTTGATTCACAAGAAATACCATACCGCCACGCATCTGTTGCAGTCGGCTCTCCGCGAGATTTTTGGTGAGGAATTGCGCCAGCATGGGAGTAATATCACCGACGAGCGTTTACGATTCGACTTCAATCTTGACCGTAAACTGACCGACGAAGAGGTTACTCATGCCGAAGCCTTAGTGAACGGCTGGATCGCCGAAGACCTGCCGGTGAGTTATACGATGTACCCGACTCAGGAGGCACTCGACATGGGCGCGATCGGTCCGTTTGGCGAGCGCTACGGTAATGAGGTAAAGGTGTATCAAATGGGTGAAGGCGATCATATCGCGAGTCTTGAGATCTGTGGTGGTCCTCATGTTGATCATACCGGTCAGCTCGGTGAAGGCGGCAAAACGTTCAAAATTACTAAACAAGAAGCATCAAGCGCTGGGATTCGCCGAATCAAAGCGGCGTTGGTGTAGGTCTATATCTATAAAAGAGTCATCCTGTCATTCGTGTGAATGGCAGAGGTTTGGCTGTGGCACCAATCTATATAGAGTGCCGGATACTAGAGTTGCTCGTCTTGTACTGGGCTATGGCTTGCGTCGTCAAAGCTCGTTTCAGTGACATGAAGGTGTGTTTCAAGTTGCAATATAGCTTGGAGTCGTGCGGCCATTTCTTGCTTATTGGCAAGCGAAACATTTTCAACGATGCCATTATGGGCAAAGGTAAGCTGATGGGAGAATGACGAACGTTCAGGTTCGCTTACAGGGCCACTGCCAAAATCATCATAGGTTGTAGTGTCATGGAATGATTGAACAATTGCGTCAAAGTCATCGATTTCGGCCGGCTCTTCTGTGGGCGCAGCGTAGGTGACAGAGTAAGACTCGTCGGGGCCGGACGCAAAGTCTGCTCGTGCGGTGCATAGATCATCGTTGAGGAATGTGAGACTAAAGTGCATGGGTTGTTTGGTGAGGGGGTCGGTCAGATCGAAATGCTTGGTGACTTCGGCGATGGTTGTGTCTTGCGCAAACCAACTGTCAAGGTGTTGATAGGAGAAAGGGTTTGTAAGATATGCCTGGAAGTGTTGTGGAGTCGCAAGGACTTGGTGAATAAATCCGTTCATGTCGTCAAGTGTTTCATGACGGGCAATCGAGGCGATGAAACGTACGAGTTCTTCCTTAGTCATGAGTGGACGAATGGCGGTTTCTTCGTCATCTTCGAGAGGAATTTCGAGTGGTATACGTGCACTCGAAATGCCGTTTTCTTCAGAGAAGCTGGTGCGCAGAAAATAGGTTGGCCCAACGCGTGGCTCGGCGACGAGGTCGAATATGAGTTCTGTACTACCCGTGTCATGGTCACGCTGAAATGTGAGCTCGATGTTGTGGAACTTGGTATCGAGAGTGAGTAGTTCTTGGAGCCGTTCGGGAAAGTGCGCTGAAGTGGCGATACCCTCTTCGAGTTTAAAACTCTTGAATTTATCGGCAGTCACCTCGGATGATCGAAGAGCCTTAGCGAGAGTGACAATATCCTCCTCTAGCGTGAGTTCGGTTTCGGCGACTTCTGGGTCGTGATTGTCGTATAGTTCGGGGCTATATTCCATATTACGATTATACCACAAAATATATATTTATACAAGTTTTGGCCGTGTACGCATGGGTGATATAATAAGAACACTTATGGTTTTTGAAAAGCTACGAAGCATACGAAAAAATGATGGTGACGATGATTATATCGTCGGCCTCGACATCGGTACTGAATTTGTCAAAGCGCTGATCGCGCGGGTCAATGATGACACGCTCGAAGTAGTTGGCGTGGGCCGATCGCGCCAAGACATTAGTGATATGCATGGAGGCGCAATTGCTGACATTTCAGGTGTAGTGCGCAACTGCGAAGAAGCACTCGCCGAAGCCGAGGATCAGGCGGGACTTCAGGCGAAGCGTGCGGTGATTGGTATTGCCGGTGAACTGGTCAAGGGTGTGACGAACACGATTCGTTATCGCCGCCCGCAACCTGATCGTCCGCTTGATGAAGCCGAAATGGAATTCATTATCGAAAAGGTGCAAGAGCGTGCGCAAGGCAAAGCGCAGCAACAAATTGCATTGGAGACGGGTAATGAGGATGTCGAAGTGAAGCTCGTCAACTCGGCACTAGTCAGTATTCACATAGATGGCTACAAGGTCAGCAATCCAATTGGATTTCAGGGGCGTGATGTGGCAGTGCAGATTTATACCGCATTTGCACCAATGGTGCATATCGGGGCACTCGAGCGTGTGGCGACCGATCTGGCGCTTGATCTGATTGCCGTGGCTGCTGAGCCCTTTGCAGTGAGCCGTAGCGTACTCGGGACTGATTCGAGCAGTACGTTTACGGCGATTTTGGCTGATGTTGGTGGCGGCACGACCGACATTGCTGTTGTGAATGATGGTGGAGTCGAAGGCACGAAGATGTTTGGTATAGGTGGACGGAGCTTTACGCGAACGATTGCGAACGAGCTTGATCTGAGTTATGACGATGCCGAAAAACTGAAAGTTAATTTGAGTAACGATAATATCAAGTCATCCGTGCTTAAGGGCGCGGAAAAAGCGATTGATAAGACACTTGATGTGTGGATTTCAGGAGTTGAGCTCGCGCTGAGTGAATTCGATTCAGTTGACCACCTGCCAAATCGTATCTTACTCTGTGGTGGCGGCTCAAGCCTTGACCAACTGGTCGAAGCGCTTGGTTCACGCGAATGGTATAAAGAATTGCCATTTACCAAGAAGCCGAGTGTTCATCATATTAATCCATCAGATGTTGTTGGTATTAGCGATACGACTGGCAATGTGAAAGATCATACGTTCATTACGGCGCTTGGGCTCCTTCGTGTCGGGTATGATACAATAGATGGGAACGGCGAAGGCGATTCGATAAAAGAAAAAATAAATCGGTTATTACGAACATAGGGTATGCAAAAAGACGTCATTTATATCGATGTAGAAGATGATATCACTGCCATTATTGGTAAGGTTAAAGACGCCAAGGAGAAGGTAGTAGCACTTGTGCCGCCAAAGCGCGTTGGAGTGCTCCAGAGCGCAGTGAATTTGCGCCTTTTGATGAGAGCCGCAGACCAGGGACATAAGCGAGTTGTCTTGATTACGAATAATCAGGCGCTCATGGCGCTTGCTGGAAGCGCACAGTTGCCCGTGGCGAAGAACCTACAGTCAAAGCCGGAGATTCCTGAAATTACAGCGCTAAAAGTCGACGATGACGACGATATTATTGATGGCGAACAGCTGCCTGTTGGTGATCATGCTGATAGCGTCAACGGGGAGACTGTTTCTGACAGTGTCCTTGACTCTGTTTCGATTGATGACGGTGACGCGCCTATTAAAAAGGCAGCACCGCCAGTGGCAGGAAGTACACCTCCTCGACCGCGTGCCAAGAGCGGAGTGAAGGTGCCGAGTTTTGATAAGTTCCGTAAAAAGTTCGTTTTCATTATTGCCGGTGTTATCGCGTTGATCGTCTTTTTGGTCTGGGCGATCTTTTTTGCACCACACGCTAAGGTGGTCATTGACGCGCAAACTTCGCC
>JASLDG010000012.1 GCA_030146045.1 Candidatus Saccharimonadales bacterium
AACATACCATCATCGCGCTGATTATGCTCAATGACCGCAACAAGTGAACGCGCCAAGCTAACCGCCGTACCATTCAAAGAGTGAACCATTTCTACTGCACCGTCAGTACGACGTACACGAATATTAAGATTGCGCGTCTGAAAGTCAGTACAGTTGCTACAGCTCGTCAACTCGCGGTAGATGCCATCAACGGGCGACCAGTATTCAAGATCGTATTTTTTACTAGCCGGCGCACCGAGGTCGCCACTCGCAATATTAATAATATGATAAGGAATACCCATTGCTTGCCAAATTTCTTCTTCGATCGCAAGAAGGTGCTCATGTACTTCATGGGATTTTTCCGGCAACGTATAGGCATACATTTCAAGCTTATTAAACTGGTGAACACGAAACAAGCCACGAGTATGTTTGCCATAAGTACCCGCCTCTTTACGGTAACAAGGGCTCAAGCCTGCATAGAACAACGGTAAGTCTTTTTCATCAATAATCTCATCAGCATGGTAGCCGGTGAGCGGGATCTCAGCCGTTGCAATTAATGCCAGGTCTTCGCCTTCGATCCCATACTCATCACTCTGATCACTCGTACGCGGAGCAAAGCCTGTACCCGTCATGGTTCGCTGGTTGACCATATGCGGCACCGTCATAAAGGTAAAACCCTTTCCAACAAGTATGTTAAGGGCGTACTGAGTGATTGCCTGCTCGAGGAGGGCAAGGTCGCCCTTGAGATAATAAAACTTTGCACCCGCGACTTTAGCGCCACGCTCAAAATCGACCCAATCACGCTTTGTCGCATAATCCAGGTGGTCGATCGCACCCGTCGTCTGCTGACCCCACTGCTTTATTTCAACACTATCTTCTTCGCCGCCAACCGGCACATCCGCTTCGATCATATTCGGGAATGCTTGCAACTGATCAATAAACTCACGCTGCGCGGTTGCCAAATATTCCTCACGCTCGGCAAGCGCCACCTTGATCTGCTTACCTTCGTCAATTGTCGCTTGATCCGGCTCGCCGCCCTTCATTTTAGACGCATTCACATTACGTTTTTCACGTAGTTCATCCGCTTGTTGCTGCAATTCACGCCGCGAATCGTCCAATTCCAACAATGCTTTGACTGACAGGTTTTTATACCCTTTTTGCTCAGCATTTTGTTGTACTTTGTCGGCGTTTTCGCGTATGAATCGGATATCTAACATAGCTCAAATTATACCATAGAACAACAAAAGGGGCTTCTAAACAGCCCCTCTTGTACATCACATACTCTCTTCCTTACTCAGTCCGTAATGCTTCGATAGGATCAAGCTTGGCTGCCTTGCGCGCAGGAAACCATCCGGCGATGACCGCAATCAACATCAGACTCACAATGAGAATCAAACTGTTCAACGGCTCAAAAATCAAGAGTGCCGTCCCCTCATCTAATTTGAGCTGCTTCGTAATCCATGGGTTTAGGAGTCCAACGAGCAATGCGCCAACCGTACCTAGCACGCCGCCTAGAAATCCAACCCACGCCGCCTCGTAGCGAAAGAGCCGCGACACATCCTTACGGCGTGCGCCTAATGCTTTCATTAATCCAATCTGCTGCGTACGTTCCAGTACGGAAATATATTGGGTGTTAATGATACCAAAGATCGCCGCTAAAATCGCTAACGCCCCAAATCCGGCCGCACCAGCCATCACTACATTAACAAACGTAAAGAGTATTTGCTGCAAGTCTTGCATAGAAAATGCTTCGTAGTCTAATTCCTTAATCTTAGCTTGCACATCAGCAATTTTCGCATCTGCCTTTGTACGCACTGAAAGACCATAATAGACCTGTGCACCACTTGGATTTTGATATTCGTACAGTTCTTGAGCGTCTTGCCCTGACACCCAAATCGCATCGGTATACCGCATAACCGTGTCAGCTTTTTTATCAACCGCAGCAATTGTATAGGTAACATCCTTACCGGTCGACAAGGAAACTCCTGCCATTTCTTGATTAATATGTAGGGTGATCGTTTTACCAATCGCTCCCTGAGCATCGGTAAAACCAAGCGGTTTGACATAGCTCTCAGCAATAACAACACTTCCTGCTGAGGGTTGGTTATTTCTCAATGACCCGGCAGTCAATGCCATTTCAGTTTGATCAACCTTCGTGCTCACTGACGTCTGATACTTTTTACCATTTACCCCCACCATATATGCGGCAGAGATATTGTAGAGTGGTGTTACAGATTCAACACCAGCTATTCCTTCGATCTTCTTTACATCACCTCGACTAAGAAGACCCTGGCCTACGCTGGCGCTGCTCCCTGATTCGTCATAAGCTTTCGGGCCCTTTTGGCTCTGCTGATCAGCAACTTTAGCATACACGCTAATACTCTGCGCATCTCCATTCTGTTTGATGAGCGAGTCCGTATAGCGCTGACCACCCACTCCGGCTGCCAGTGCAAGGGTGATCGTAAAAGCACCTACACTGATCGCGAGTGCCGTAAGCAAGGTTCGTACTTTCGCTTGGCGCAAATTGCGACCTGCACGACGAGCAATATCAATCGTCTTCATTACTTTTTACCTCCCTCAATCTTCTCAATCAATCCATCTTTAACAAAAATCCGCCGGTCACATTTTGCCGCTAAGTCCGCATCATGTGTCACGATAATAAGATTAGCCTTTTGCTTGCGCGCATAGCCAAACAAAAGTTTCTCTACTTTTTCCCCAGTACTACTATCGAGATTACCGGTTGGCTCATCAGCGAACAAAATTTTTGGTCGGTTCACAATTGCACGAGCAATCGCAAGACGTTGCTTTTGCCCGCCCGAAAGATCCTTAGCGCGAGATTTTTCCTTGTCCTCAAGCTCAACCGCCTTAAGCGCAGCACGAATCATTGCTGGTCGTTTACTATGTGACACTCCAGCAATTTCAAGTGGTAAACTGACATTGTCATAACAAGTCTCATTACCCTGCACAAAAAAGCTTTGAAAAATAAAGCTCATCGTGTGAGAGCGAAAAGCGTCGATTTGCTTTTGCTTCATACCACCAAGTTCTTCGCCATCAATCGTTACCGTGCCATCTGTCGCTCTATCAAGGCCACTCATAACGTGCATCAGTGTACTTTTGCCTGACCCCGACTTGCCAATAATCGCCGTAATCTCACCATTTGGTATTGATATGTTAATGCCTTTTAATGCTTCGAATATATTTTTCTTTTTACCATAGATCTTTGTTACTTGCTGTAGCTCAATCATCTTCACCTCCTAGACTGGGCTGATAACACCCGTTGTTAACAATGCGACTAATACGAGACCGAGACCAATGCGATACCAGATGAACACCGAATAATCGTGCCGAGCAATAAATTTCAACAACCATGCAATTGCGGCATATGCCACAACAAATGTTACGGCTGTGGCGAGTAAAGTAGGGGCCCAACCAACGCCCGCCGCAATATGCTTAGACTCAGTTGCTACCTGTAAAATCGCTGCAGCAACGAGCGCCGGAATACCAAGGAAGAACGAAAGTCGAGTAACAGTAACACGGTCGAATCCACGAAGCAATCCCGCTGACAGCGTTGCACCAGAACGTGATACTCCAGGTATCAATGCGAGACATTGCGCTGCACCAATAATAAGTGTGTCTTTCCATGTCGTATCTTTTTCATGACGACGCTGCGTTGCTGTTCGATCCGCATACCACATCACCGCACTCCATACGATCAATGCTATCGCTACGAACCAGAGACTGCGAAGCACACCTTCAATCTCATCTTTAAATAGAAATCCGACAACTCCGATAGGAATCGATCCGATGATTACCGCCCATCCAAACTTATAATCTCGCAATCGTTTCTTGCGATCTGCTAAACCTTGGAGCCACGCTACGGCTACACGCCATATATCCTTACGTAGATATATGATCGTCGCTACGACTGCACCAACCTGAATGATAGCCGTGAATGCCGTCACACTCGGATCATCGATTCTGTAGCCTAGTAATTTTTCCGCGATTGTCAGGTGTCCTGTACTTGAGATCGGCAAAAACTCCGTCACACCTTCAATCACACCAAAGATAACCGCATGCCACCATTCCATTCTATATATTCTCCCAAATCATTCCGCTTAGTATACCATGCCTGGCGCTGCGCTGTCGTCTCGCCGTTCCATCACAGCACATGATAGTTGGCGTGCTCCTGCTTCGTGCCACGCCACACCATTGACTGTAATTTCCTGTGCTCGTGTATAGGTGATACGATTCTCTATCTCTGCGCCACATGATGCGGGCACCGTCAATGCGATTGTCTGCACCGTGCCAAGCTCTATCGTACTTCCCTGCTCGACAGCAAGCGTGACATGATCGACTGCTGCACCATTTGCAAGGAGACCTCCGCCCGCTGCGATAGAGCCATCGAGAGATGCTACTGTTCCGGCAAGGATGACACTCGCATTTTGTGCAATTTCTACATGTAGCGTCTGCTGCTTCGCCTCGTATTGTATGGTTCCCTCCGTAGCATGGACGCTTTTTACTGCAGGGCCATAGATCGTCAGCTCACGCGCTCCCGCATCACAGCTCCATAATCCATAGCATGAGCTCGGATTCGTATCATTCTGTTTTGTATGAATAGTCGCAACCGTTCCTTCGCGTGTCACCTGAACTGGCACCTGAGCAACACCACTGCGCTGTAAAACACGCGCCTCAGCATATGGCTCAGCAGTCGTCACAACATAACGTACCGAAGTCCACGATGCACTAGTGCTCGATACTTTTATTTCTTCCACGCCCTTAAGCTGTTCCAACGATGTACGTGCAACTTTTGTGTGTGCTTCAACATTCGAGTGAAGTTGCTGACCTCCGTACATGCCCAATCCAAGACTCGTACCAAAACTTGCCAAGCCAATCACGGTGATAACAATCATCGTCATAACCAATGATTTACTCATACGCCACGTACCCGTACTATACCCCAACACTCCCATCAAAACAGCAAAGAGAACACCGCTCATCGACGCAACAATCAGCGCAGCAATGAGCCATCCGTTCACAAGCCAATCGTAGTTGCCTATAACTGGAATGCTCACTCCTAAAGCAATCGCCACCAACGCCAATGCGCCAACTGCCGCACCCACAAAACCAAGCACACCGAGTACCCGTATCAGCATAATGAATGGCTTGGTTCGGGCTGGTCGATCGACCGCCTCCGCGTTAGCCTCCTCTTGAATATTTTCGAGATTTGGGACATCACCGCGCATCTGTAAACGCTCCGCTGCCGTTCGGGCCGGCGGAACCGCGATCCAAAGTATGATATATACAAGAACCATCGTACCAAACGACATTAACGCCAGGATAATCGCGGCAATTCGATACCACACAACATCAACACCAGTGTATGCCGCTAATCCGCTTAAAACACCGCCAATCACCCCTCGGCGTTCGTCACGCATAAATCGCTTTTTACGATCAGACACGGCCACCGATTCGTCGGCAAACTCGCCTGGTTCACCCAGTCGCGCCTTCAATTCTGCCACGTCGTGCGTTGTAATCACCTTTTCGCCCGACACGCCACGCTCACTCAAAAGCTCACCCATCCGAGCCTCAATCTCGCGCATAGTATCGGCGTCGGTTCCAAGCAATTTTTCAATCGCCGCTAAATACTTTTCGAGTTCTTTTTTTGCCGCAAGCTCAATATTATACGGTGCTTGGGCGAGATGGATTCGTGTAATTTCTTTCATAACATCCCTTTCTTATAGTTTCTTGAGCGTCTTATTGAGCGCGGTTATCTTCTCGGTCATGAGCCGCATAACATCGTGACCAAATGACGTCAGCTGGTAGTATTTGCGCGGCGGCCCCTGTTCACTCTCTTGCCATTCATGTGCCAATAGTCCATCTTTTTGCAACCGGCTCAATAGTGGATAAATCGTGCCCTCCACTACAACCAGTTCCGCATCACTGAGGCGTCTGATGATATCGCTGGTATACTTGGGCTCATCCGCACATACACGAAGTACACAGTACACTAAAAAACCTTTACGAAACTGTGTTGCAAGCTGATCCGCATATTGTCCGCTGTCCATCATGTCGCTCCTTTCCTTGTATACGATAGTATTATTTATATTATAGTTCTATGTTATACAAGGTACTATACATTGTCAATACTTTTACCTTCATACATGCAAAAAGCTCGCCAAAGCGAGCCTTATGCACTGAAATAACTGACTATCGAGTAGCTTCGAGCAGCTCTGTAACTGTAGCCGCAATACTCTTCTGCACTGCCTCTTGGTCAGCTACAGTTCCATCGGGATTCAACTCTTTCGTAAAATAGAGATTCGTTTGCGTATCGCCAACTTTTGCCTTCAGGTTAACCGCCAACGCTTCGCGTGCTGTTGCATGGGCCTGCAGCGCGCCGCTTCGCCAGCCATATCCAACAAGTCCTACTGGCTTATCCTCCCACTCCTTACCAATCCAATCAATTGCATTCAATTGCACTGGCGCCATCGTATGATTGTATTCAGGCGTCACGAAAAGAACACCATCGGCCTCGTCGACCATCCGTGTCCACACCTGGGTTGATTCGTGTGGCGCTTTGAAGTCCGGTGCCGTTGGTGGCAGCGGTGCATCAAAAAATGGCATGTTCAACTCTTTGAGGTCTGCAACCGTCACCATCGCGCCCTGATTCTCAAGTTCCTGCACAACAAGTGGTACGATTTTTTCGTTTACGCTATTCGGTCGGACACTACCTGTCACAACAACAATATTTGGCATTATTTATTCCCCTTTTCTTTAATACTATACTTAGTATAGTAAATAATCTGCTGCAACACAAGTCATCTACATCACATATTCAAGTATGATAAACCCGGTAATGAAAATAATCATCCAGGCTGCAATCGTGTCTTCGTAGCGCGCAAGGAGGGCCAAAAGCACCACCGTAAGCACGTACTGTAGACACCAGTGCCAGCCAAAACCAATCGAGAAGTCAATGCCTGCTCGTCCCCAGTCAACAGTGCCTTGCACCAGAAACATCCCCAGCACCGGCACTGCAACCTTCAAGCATATCGCCGGTATCACATAGACAAGCGCCGCCACAAAAGGAGACCACGAAAGCCGCTCTCGTGCTTTTTCTGCAGCAAAAAGTAACCCAAATGTAATCAGAAAAGAATACGGAAGTTCTGCCACACGCTACCCAAGACGAAGTTCTGGATAAATCTTGCGTGTTGTTTCATCAATTTCGTTTCGAAGCTGTGGGAACGGCACACCTTCACGCGCAGTAATCGCCTCAAGACTCCAAAAGATTCGCTCACTAAATCCAAGACCACATGCAGGAGGCATGCCATACTCAAGGGCTTCTACATAGTCGATATCGAGCATCTGCGCTTCGTCATCACCAGCGTCTCGCATCGCCTGCTGTTCCACGAATCGACCCAGCTGATCGATTGGATCATTCAGTTCGCTGAATGCTTTACACATCTCACTACCACCAAATACCAAATTAAATTGCTCTGTCAGACGCGGGTCGGTTCGACTCACCTTAGCAAGTGGTTGCATAAAGACAGGCATATCAATCAAATAAACAGGCCCGGCAATTGTCTTACGATATTTTTTCCATAGCTTATCGAGGCTACGAATACGATTATCAACTTCCTCGACTTCAAGGCCATGTTCTTTCAATTTCGCCTGAATTTCTTCCATTGACGATTCAAATACATCAACCCCATATTGCTCCTTCAAAACGCCAACAAAGCTAATGCGCGGGAAATGCTCGCCATCAGCCCCAAAATCGACCGACTGCCCGTTCATCAGAGTAAACTGGCGCGTTCCCCACGTCTTGTCACAGATAAACCGAATCATACGCTCGGTGAGCTCCATCCCCTGTTCCCAGTCCGCATAGGCCCAATACCATTCCATCGCATTATGCTCCGGCAGATGCTCCTCAGTGTAGTTCTCGTTACGGAACCGAGCGCCTACGTCAAACACCTTTTCGAAACCAGCTACGAGCAAACGCTTTAACGGTAATTCATGGCTAATACGAAGATAGAAGTCTTGATCAAGCGCATCCATATGACTCACAAACGGATTTGCATCAGCCCCGCCAGCCGTCGCCTCAAGAATCGTATTATTCACCTCAATAAAGCCTTCACTTTCAAAAAACTGCCGTGTCGCTTGCCAAAACTTACTACGACGCATGAATCGCGCGCGGACCTCTTGATTGACATTCATATCAACATAACGACGCCGGAATCGCTCCTCTTTACTCGTTAACTCCGTTGGCATCGGCCGAAGCGATTTCGTTAGGAGACGAAGTGTTTTCACACCTACCGACTTCTCGCCCGTTTTCGTCGTGATGACCTCACCCGTCGCTTCAATAAAATCACCTGTATCAAGCAAACTCAACTGCTTCATACCCAAAACGCTGTTCGCTGCATCCAACTCCACAACATCTGGGGCATGCAAAAACAGTTGCATCTCACCACTCATATCACGAAGTACAATGAACGCCAGCTTACCAAACTTACGGATACTCGTAATTCGCCCAGCGACCGTCACCGTTTTTCCCTGATAGGTATCAAACTGATCAATAATAGTATGAATGTCGTGCGTTCGGTGCGCACGTGCAGGATATGGGTTTACCCCCAGTGCCTGCAGCTCTTCGAGCTTACGGAGCCGTTCGTTGCGATAATCTTGTAGTGTAGCCATAACTTTCACCAGTATACAAGACAACCCGGGTCATCGACAAACATCACAATATATCACCATCAATGTGTCCGTATATTGATGTCATAGGCATTTACTACACTATATATAGCGTTCTGTGGAAAAATAAGTCTTGATTATCCATTTCGTGGTATATTTTTTCGTAAAAGCTCTTGCTTTTTTTACTTAAGTGTGCTAGCATGAGTACATATAAATATAGCAAGGATGATATAAACATGGACACACTTTCGTCACCACGTTTCGAAAATATCACTGAAGCAAACGAACGGCTTGCAACACCAGAAGAGATCAAATCTCTCGAGCGTATTCCCGTTGACGATGGCCATCTCCTTGCACATGAGGCGCTTCGTCGCTCTACGCAACGTCGCACCATGGAAGAAACTGGTCTCTTCCCTAAGAGTGGAGCTACAGACTGGGAAGCTATGCCCATACCGAGCGATGCTGAAATAACTCAGCAAGCAAGAGAAGTAGCGGCACTTACTCTTGGTAAAGAAGCGACTAAAGAGCTGAGCCTTGATGCAGCGATAAAAGATAATACAAGTTTCGCAGCACCGCCATCATTTGAGTCGGCTGTTCTATTGGCTAGCGCAGCCCGTGAAACAGGCGACCCCTTAATCCGTGAATATGCCGAACGCTCATTCGTAGATATCGACCCGCAAGTTGCCGAAACACTCGAATATGAACTCATGGAGAGCTTTGGCGACATGACAGCAGAACAAGCACGGGCACATTTGCAAGAAGAAGCACAGCGAGATGCAGAACTTGATAAAAACCTCCTTAAAGCCAAGGAGACAATGGATGATCGCAGAGTCGATACAGCCTATAAGCAAGCAAAGGTTGATCGCCTAAAAGAAATCGATCAAGCTGAGCTTACTGAACATGACAATGGGACTGTCCGTTATGATCCTTTTGCAGATGACGAAGATTTTCCAGCAGCCAGCTAATTAACTCGTACTATACCAAACACCCTCCAGTATCAATACCAGAGGGTGTTTTATGTATTAAACGATCCCGCTTACAATGCAACTACTTCGTACGTTACATCACCCTTTGGTGTGGTGATTGTCGCTGTGTCGCCGACTTTTTTGCCAAGAAGCGCAATACCGATCGGTGACTCGTTGCTAATCTTACCTTCAAGTGGGTTTGCCTCAACAGGTCCAACAATGTGATATGTTACCTTTTTGGCACCCGTCTTAAGCTCAACCTTGCTTCCAAGTCGCACCGTATCGCCGCCCGTCACGGTAATAATTTCGGCATTCAACAGTACGTCTTCGATTTCCGCAATGCGGCTCTCAACGAGACCCTGCTCTTCTCGAGCGGCATCGTACTCGGCATTTTCACTCAAATCTCCGTAGTCCCGTGCTTCGGCAATCTTGTCGGCAATCGCGCCACGACGCCCCTTTAGCTCGGTCAATTCCGCCTCAAGTTCAAGTCGTCCTTCATCAGTAATCTGAAAAATCTTTTTCATATCAGGTAGTATCTCCTTTCGTTCATTATAAAAAGTGCTCGTACACGGCACTTGTCCTCATTCGATCGTGTAAATTGTAAACCCCTCAAAAAGTATCGTTTACAGTGCATTTAGTGTAGCAAGCAGCTCGTCTCGTGTCAACGTTCGGGTTTCGCCGCTTGTTCGCTCGGTATATTCGAACACGTTAGCCTCAATCAGACGGTCGCTCGCTGTCACGCGCACTGGAATACCCATCAGCTCGGCATCAGCAAATTTCGCGCCCGGACGCTCGTCGCGGTCATCATACAGCACTTCAATCCCTTTATCTACCAGCTCTTGGTAGAGTGCATCTGCCGCAGTACTTCCCTTCTCGCCAATCGAAACAAGATAAACCGTAAACGGCGCAATAGCTGCAGGCCATATAAGCCCCTTATCGTCGCTGAAATGCTCAGCAACAACCCCCATTAAACGACTCACACCGATGCCATAGCATCCCATGATAATCGATTGCTGCTGACCATTCTCGTCGGTATAATATACATCGAGTGCATCAGTGTACTTGCTCTCCAGATGGAACGTATTACCGACTTCGACACCACGTTTCTCAACCAGATCATCTCTGTTAATGCCTAGTTTTGCCAGGTTTTCGTCAGTCATAATTTCTTCGTTGACCGCTACTTTTTTCGCCTCGTCAACATAAATCGTATCTTCGCCAACCTCGCTTAATGTCTGGAACTCATCGCTAAAACGGGGCGTAAAAATACCTCCATCGGCATACGTGCGGTAGGTAATATCACCCAACCCAAGCCGCGCATATACTTTATGGTATGCAGTTACGATCTGCTCGTAAATTTCCTCGTGCATCGCTTGCGTTGCACTAAATGTATACATATCCTTCATCAAGAATTCGCGACCACGAAGTAGCCCACTCTTGGCGCGCAGCTCATTTCGGAACTTATTTTGGATCTGATAGACTGCAAACGGCATATCTTTGTACGAGTTAACGTAGCTACTCACCGCATCCACGATCGGCTCCTCGTGCGTCAGACCAACACCAAGCTCAGTACCATTCGCTAGTTTTGTTTTGAACCAGTTATCGACTTTTTTATCATCCCACCGGTCAGTCTTTTCCCAAATATCTTTTGGTTGCAACGTTGTCATAGCGACTTCTTGCCCGCCAACAGCGTTCATTTCCTCGCGCACGATATGCTTAATATTCTCAAGAACCCGCAGCCCAAGCGGCATATACGCATACACACCGGCCATTTCTTTATGGATAAAGCCTGCTCGTATCAAAAGCTGAGCATTTTTCGACACTTCGTCAGCTGGTGTATTTTTGGTTGTACGGGTAAAAAGTCGTGATCGTCTCATATCCTTTAGTATAGCACGGTGTTAGCCGCCCATAATACCAAGAACCGGTGCCAAAAACAGCGCATAAAACGCGAGGCTGTTCTTGATCATATGCAGCAAAATCCCAGCCCAAATACTCCCGGTAATCTCGCGCAAGCTGCACAATATCAAACCAAGCGCAAACGCATCGAGCCCCACATTAAATTGCCCGTGAAACGCCCCAAATAGCAGACTCGACACCAACACAGCACACCATACTGGCACGAAACGACGCAACTTACCATATAAGTACCCTCTAAATAGTACTTCTTCCACCACCGGTGCCAAACCTACGAGCGTCACAAATGCCAGCATATACCCTACTTGTGAACTTAGATTACGAAAGCCAACGTCCTGTACCTGATCGGGCGCAAAAAAGGGAAATATCGCAACCGCCAGCATACTCAGTACGCCCGTCACCATAGCATATGCCAAAAACCCAAGAGGAGCCAAGCCAATATCCGACCAAATCATCAGTCGCGTCAGGCCGAGATCTTCCAGCGTGGTCGTCCAGCGTTTCAGTGCATATGGTACGCCAATACATATCGCGCCAGCAAAAAAATATACCAGTACTGCGCTCAATGCCGCCACTGCCGCGGGCGACCCAAACCGAGACGTCTCGATTCCACCCCATTGCAATCCCAAAAATACCAAAGCGGTCAAAAACGATCCCGCAAAAAAGCTCACTGTCAGCCATGCTGGCAATACAATAGCCATGCGCCAATCACGCTGTTTTGACACGGCGTTCAGACGATGTACAAACCGACGCAAAAATGGTGTTCTTTTTGGACTACTTGAAGAATTTTGAGACATCGAGAATCGTCACCACCACGACAAGTGCCATTAATGTTAGGAATCCTGCAGCCTGAATACCCTCTTCACGCTCTTTTGTAAGCGGCTTTTTCAGGAGTCGGAATACTGCCATCGTGAACCAGCGGCCACCATCGAGCGCAGGGATAGGTAGTACATTCATCACCGCGAGCGTCAGTGAGATTAATGCAGTGATAAAAAGGAACGCACCTGGCCCCGCCTGGCTTGCCGCCGGAAATAGTACGCCTAAGATACCGATTGGCCCTGCTACACTCTGGCCTGCTTCACCAAGCTGCTCGTTGCCCGTCTCTTGGACTTTTTTATCACTACTCAACTTTGACACGAGCCCACTGACCGTATTGCCGACCAACTTGCCAAGTCCGTCAAACGTCGCACCTGTGAGTTGCCCTGTCAGCACCACGCCAACAATCGGCGCCGACCATGTCGCGCGCACTGTCGTTTTCTGCGTAGTGCCTACCCCAAGATACCCTTTGCTTTTCTCTTGCTCACCGCGCAAGGCCGCTTGCGCGTGATGTTCGCCACCATCCCGACGATACGTGATATCGACTGTCTTTCCTTGGTGTGCAGCCGTTTCTTTCGACAGTGCTTCTGGAGTTTTGATAGGAGCATTATTCAATGAAACAATCTCATCGCCCTGTTTTAGCCCAGCCTTCGCAGCGGGCGAATCAGCGCTCACTTGCGATAACGTAACCGGCGTCTCATGGACAAATCGATCATTAGGCAATGAGAATTGATCTGGTAATACCTTTGGCATCCCAAACAGTGCCAAAATCGTCAGCAGCACCACTGCCGTCAGCCAGTTCATCACTACTCCGGCAAGCAAAATCTTGGTCTTTACCCAAAAACCCGCTGCTCCGTAGTCGCCTTTTTTATCAGCCGAATCATATTCGCCCTTGAGCTTTACAAACCCACCAAGTGGCAGCCAGTTCAGACTCAAAAGGACATTTTTGCCCAAAATACTCTGTTTGATCTTCTTCCCCCATGCTCGCGGCGGAAACCCAACACCAAACTCTTCAACCACTACCCCATTACGACGGGCCACCAAGGCATGGCCAAGCTCATGTATCACCACAAGCACCGTCAAGGCAATTAAGCCTGCGATAATTCCCAACAATAACTCCATCTATCCTCCGAAATTACAAGATATTAGCAATACGTTTCTAGTATAGCGGTTATGGCACCTTTTGTCATGCCTTGTCGCTGCGTAGTCGTGCATATTCAATAAGTTCACGACGCACGATCTTTCCGTCGAGTATGCACGGTGCCAACCACCCATTATGATTAACGACACCTGTTACACTATGTGCCGTTCCCGGCGTCACAATACTCACTTGTTCAGGATGCTGTTCGAACCAGCGGTTCACGTCTTCGATATATTCATCGTCCTGCGCCCGTCTTAGCTCATAGTCGCGCCGTGCCGCCTCTTGCATCTCCACTCGAGTTTCGTCTGTCAAAAAGCTCGTTGTTTCGATTGATCGTTTAAATTCTTCGAACATACGTTCAGTTACAAGCATAATTTCCGCGCCACGCTCGGCTGTTGGATCAGCTTTTGGATTATCTCGATTCCAAAATGCAACGATATAAGCAATACCCTCGCGGCTGATCCGCTCCGTTTCGAGAGTCTCTCCAGAAAAAGACGCGTCCGCCTGAACGGCTCGTTCAGTCATTAGATTGTCAGAATATCCTTCTCTTTTGCTTTAAACGCGCTATCAATCTTTTCCTGATACTGCGCCATCAGCTTGTCGAACTCTTTCTCAACAGCCTTCACGTCATCCTCCGACAACTCCTTGGCATCTTTTTTGCGTTTAGCATCCTTAAGTGCATCCTGGCGAATATTGCGCAGTGCGATGCGAACATCTTCAACCTTTTCACCCGTCTGCTTCACAAGCAGCCTCCGGCGTTCTTCAGTAAGCGGGGGCACCGGGATACGAATTACTCGACCGTCATCAGCCGGATTTAGGCCGAGTGCTTGGTCGTTACGAATTGCCGCCGTCACGGCCGAAATATTACCTGGATCAAACGGCGTCACCTGCAAAAGCTGCGCTTCCGGTGCTGTCACGTTCGCCGCTTGGTTGAGCGGCATAAGTGTCCCGTATACTTCAACTTTAATACTATCAAGCATACTCGGATGCGCGCGGCCAGTGCGCACTTTCTTGAGCTCTTCTTCAAAATGCTCGAGAGCGCTATCCATTTTCAATTCGTACATATCAGTGTCAAACATATAGTATAAGTATAGCATGGCTGTAAGCCATGCTATACGATCTAACCGAGAGGTATCGTTACCTTACTGCTGACGCTCTTGCCAGTTGCGCACTTCATTGTAATTGCGTATCTCTTGCGGAGTTGCATCACGTCGTGTCACGACGAATTTCTCCAAATCACCAAACCTTTGATTCCCATCAGGAGATTTTCCATACGTACTAAATGACTCAACAACGCGAGGACTCGATGCACCATTAGCAGTAAACATTCGAGTTTCAAGAATACCAGTATTACCAGCCCCCTCGCTAGGATCAATGACTACTGTCGTCATGTGTACATCCTTACCCTCTATCGACTGTGCATTCGACAGTCCACCGATAGCAGCATCTCTTGCTTCTTCACGAGTTAAGCCTGCAAGATGGGAGCTATCTGAATCAATGACTGGATTCTCCTCGGATACGTTGAGGTAAAACAAGTCATCGACGATCTTCAACTCTTTGTTTGTATGATTGCCGGGACCTGATGTCACCATAGAGTAATCTTCGTCACTAATAAAACCGCCCTTATGGATACCCTGCCCGTTATCAATACTCTCTTCGATCGCCTCAAGAATTGCCGCTGACGAGTCAAGTCCGTAGCGATCCTTCAGATCCTGTCTATCCGTATTATTTTCTCTCGTTGCTGGAAATCTTTCGCTCATTTTTGTAGGTGCGCCTTTTTGTTTTTATGAATCTTTATACTTACATAGTAGCATTTTTGCTATAAAAAGTCAATAGCATCAAAAGAGCCTCCCAGACGGGAGGCTCTTGTATTGACCGCGATGAGACTATTCGGTGACACCGAGCTCAATGCGCTTGAACTGTGAAACACGAATGTTTTCGCCGTTGATTGCGATCTGCTCTTTGATGCGCTCGCCAACCGTCTTGCTGTCATCGAGGATGAATGCTTGTTCGGTCAATACTTGCTCAGCAAAATGCTTCTTGAGCTGACCTTCGACGATCTTGTCGGCCATGTCAGCTGGCTTGCTTTTGAGTGAGTCACTTTCAAGCAGCTCTTTTTTCTTTGCCTCATAGACATCGGCAGGCACATCTTCGATAGTAGGATACACGGGCGCCATTGCGGCAATCTGCATCGCCATTTGGTGCGCAAATTCCTTGAAATCATCAAGGCGAGCCACAAAATCAGTCTCACAGTTTACTTCAACCACAACACCGATACGGCCTGAGTGGACATAGCTATCGATGATACCTTCGCGGGTCTCACGGTCGCCTTTCTTCTCTGCCTTGGTCAAACCCTTTTTACGGAGTTGCTCAAGTGCCTTGTCGTAATCGCCGTCAGCTTCAACCAATGCTTTCTTTGCATCGGTCAAACCAATACCGGTTAACTCTTTGAGTTTCTTAATATCTTCTACGGTTACGCCCATCCTAGTTCTCCTCTTTTTTTACTGCACCTTCGGCAACTGCTGCGGTAAAGTAGTCCAAGAGTAGCTCAAGACCCTTAATCGCATCGTCGTTCGCAGGAATGACATAGTCAATTGGTGTTGGATCGGCATTCGTATCAACAACAGCAATCACTGGAATACCAAGAACATTCGCCTCGCGTACTGCGTTTGCATCAGCAATGACATCAGTCACAATTACTGCACCTGGCTTACCGTTCAGGTTTTTGATACCGCCATATTTACGATTCAGCTCGTCGATCTCTTCCTGGAAACGTTGCACTTCAAGCTTGTTGTAGCGCTTTTCGAGATCACCCGCAGCCATACGCTTCTCAAGATCACGAAGCTTTTTGACTTGTTGCGTGACTGTTGCAACGTTCGTCAACATACCACCGATCCAACGTTCGGTTACGTATGGTTGATTCACCTTATCGGCAGCAGCTTTCACAATGTCTTTCGCCTGCTTTTTGGTACCAACAAACAGAACTTGCTTGCCGCTTGCCGCTGTCTTAGTCAAGAATGGCAAAGCCTCGTCGAGTGCTGCGACGGTCTTCACGAGGTCAATGATATGACTCTCTTGGCGTTTACTATGAATATATGGCGCCATTTTAGGGTGCCAGCGGCTCGTTTTGTGTCCGAAATGAACACCAGCTTCGAGCAAAGCTTTAATATCGACTTCTACAGCCATCGTTTCGCTCCTTGTTCCTCACCGACTAGGCATGGAGCACTAATCGGTTGTGTCGTTAAATAAATTACTTGACTATTGTATCAGAGGCGCGTATTTTCGTCAATCTATTCTAATCTACTAACGCATGCGCACCCGTTACACGCACCACTTTCCGTATCTGTCATCGAGGAACCACTTCCAATAAGTAGCGATGCTTTTGACCACCTCTTAATATTTCTGCGCTAATTATATGCAATAAGTTATCTACACAAGACACCCTTTGACTTTCCAGCAGAGTACCGGTATAATAGTCAGGATATGAAAAGCAGTATACACCCTACAACATACCGCCCGGTCGTATTTAGCGACGACGTGGCTGGGTTTGCCTTTTTGACACAATCAACAGCGCAAACCACCGACACTATCAAATGGGAAGATGGCAACGAGTACCCACTCGTGAAGGTGCACATTTCAAGTGCCTCTCACCCATTCTTTACTGGCGAAGAGAAGATTATCGACACCGAAGGTCGTGTTGATCGCTTTGAAGCTCGCCGCAAAGCAGCCGAAGAGCGCAAAAAGCAACTCGCTGCCAAGGCCAAGAAAGTCAACGCGCAAAAAGCCGCCAAAGCCGCTGCGTAAGACTATCTTAGAAAACTGTAATACACCGCTTGCTATAAGCGGTGTATTTGCTGTATAACTAAAATACTATGCAACCAGAACAACCAACACCAGACACAAACACAAGTGCACAACACTCTTAGTCCTGCTGAAATAGCAGCTCAAGCAGCCGCAGGACCCGTCCTCCCACCAGCTACGACCAAGAAAAAATCACTTGTCCTTCCCATTATCTTGATGGTGTGGCCAGGAGTCGCGCTCGTTCTTAGTATTTTCCTTTACGCAATCTTTAACTTTGCAACCGCCGCGAGTACACCGTCAACAGACGATGCTGCCGACTTGTTTGGCGATACCGCAGAAAGCCCACTCCGCACACTTGTTAATGTAAGTATGTATCTGGTCGGTGCCGCCTCGATCTTATTTGGCCTCCCAAGCTTTATTGCTGGTGTCGTTATCTTGATCAAACGACTCAAGAAATAGTACACTCTAAAACTACCCCTGTAATTTGGCGCCGTTTTTTGCTATACTAAGACAGATATGCCAAAAATTAATCTCAATATCGATGACCTCACTACCGAGAAACAACAGCTCGGTGAGTTCTTGGCGTTGCCAGATGCCTATAGTGACCCGGCATTCGGCACCAAAAACAAGCGTTTCAGTGAACTCGAAACCATCCTCGAAAAGGCTACGTTGCGACTGACACTCGAGAAGCAATTAGCCGAGGCTAAAGAGCTGGCAAACGGAAACGATGAGCTTTCTGAGCTTGCAAAACTTGATGCCGCCGAGACAGAAGAACGACTTGCTGCGCTCGAAGATGAGCTGTTCATCATGCTCGCCCCCAAAGACCCAAATGACGAAAAAAACGTGATCATTGAAATCCGCGCTGGCGCAGGCGGCGATGAAGCCAGTCTGTTTGCTAGCGAGCTCTACCGCATGTATTTGCGCTACTGCGAGGCGCACAGCCTCAAGACCGAGCTCATAAATGAAAGTCCGAACGATGCCGGCGGTTACAAAGAAGTCATTTTCCAAGTCTCCGGTGATGCACCCTACTCTCAGTTAAAATTCGAATCTGGCGTCCATCGCGTACAGCGCGTGCCAGCCACCGAATCGCAAGGTCGTATTCACACCAGTACTGTTACTGTCGCTGTCCTGCCAGAGGCCGAAGAAACCGACATCGAGATCAACCAAGCCGACCTTCGCATCGATATTTACCGCGCCAGCGGCCATGGCGGACAAAGTGTCAATACAACCGATAGCGCCGTGCGTATCACGCACCTTCCAAGTGGCCTCGTCGTCACCAACCAGGACGAAAAATCACAGCTCAAGAATAAAGAAAAAGCCATGAGCGTCCTCCGCAGTCGCCTCTTGCAACAAAAAATCGACGAAGAAAATGCCAAGCTCGATGCCGAACGACGTGGCTTGATTGGTACCGGCGATCGCAGTGAAAAAATCCGTACCTACAACTTCCCGCAAGACCGCATTACCGACCACCGTATCGGCTACAGCCGCAGTGCGATCCCGGCTGCCCTCAATGGCAATATCGATGACTTGATCGAACACCTCCAGGCTTATGAACGCGAACTCGCCGCCAAAAATGCATAAACTCTAAAAAACCTCCGTATGCATACGGAGGTTTTTATAAACAAATATTATTTCAATTCGTTCTTTTTGGCAGAGCCATAAAACTGTAATTTTCGCGCTACCGCCGGCTGCGCCTTTATCGTGCCGGCAACCGCATTTGCACGCACAATGATATCAACTGGGATATTAACGAATTCTCTGTCGTCCACAGTAATATTCGTGCGACGTACAAAGTCATATTGCGCTGCCACTTTATTTTCTGCAGCGTCGGCGTTGTTGTCATGTTCTCCAGCGCGCCTATACTGACTACTCATCGCCCCAAGTACATTGGGCTCATCGTGCAGTGCGCGCGAGGCAAGACGTGACACAAAAAACTCCTCATCGGCTATCCTACCAGGCAACTCACTGTTCGAAGTCAGTTCGTCAGCTCGCTCGGTCAGAATAGTATGCCCATCTTTACCTTTAAGAACCGCTTTGTTTAGAATAAGATCACCAACTTTTCGGCGTCGAGCAGCTCTTGACCTCAATCTATTGCCTGCATATGCCATGTCTTCCGCTTGATACATATCCTCGACAGCCTCAGGATATTGCGCTTTATAGTCTTGCTCGTGTGGTAATTCACTCATTGTGTGCTATATTATACTCTTTATATTTAAATTTGTCAAGCATCTATCATTCATGTAAGAAGTTCTATGCAAAAAATAATCCCTTACGGAGTGGAGCATGATGCTCAACAATCCGTAAGGGAGTCCCCTCGCGCTTTGGCGCTTCCTCTAGTACCGGCGACGAATCGTCGAACGGCCCGTCACGGCCCATAGAGCCATCCGAAACACAGCGAATACTGCCAGCACACCCAGAACGACGATACCCGCCTGCGCATACCACGGCATCGCCGCCCAGGTAATGACCACCATGTCGCGTAGAATGCCGAAGAAGATCCCCGGCATCGACATCACCACAATGATTGCGATGAGCCAACCGATTAATTTGCGCACAAACGCACCTTTCTCTCAGGATAGGACAAGTTTATTATACCACCTATTGAATAAATTTTCAATATCTGCCATACTACCTATATGACTATCCACGATTGGATTACTGACGCCACTACTCTTCTCGCGTCACACGAGATACCGACCGCGCGGCTTGATGCCGAAATTATCTTAGCTCACACGATCCGTCAACCGCGTACATGGCTGCACGCACATAGTGATGAATCGCTTGATGCGCGCCAGCAGGAAATTGCCAACGCCCGCATTGAACTCCGGCTCGAACGTACACCGGTCGCCTATATTATCGGCCACAAAGAATTCTATGGTCGTCGCTTTAAAGTCACGCCTGCGACGCTCATTCCGCGCCCGGAGTCCGAAGCAATTATCCGTCAACTCCATACAATTATCTCACCAAAGGTAACTCCTATTGCTCCGGAATCTCTTCATTTAGTTGATGTCGGTACTGGGAGCGGCTGCCTGGGCATCACTGCAAAACTTGAATGGCCCGAACTCCATGTGACACTCACTGACAAATACCAGCACACGCTGACAATTGCCAAAGAAAACGCCAAAAGACTCAATACAGACGTTACCTTTTACCGTGGTGATCTTTTGCGCGGCTATAGCCTCCCAATCGATGTCATTATCGCAAACCTTCCATACGTCGACCGCGAATGGGAAGTATCGCCCGACACCCGAGCGGAACCTGATGAAGCGCTCTATGCCGACCAGCGCGGGCTTGCGCTCATTTATACACTCATTACTCAAAGCGCCGCACTTCTGACATCTCATGGCTATCTCTTACTTGAAGCCGACCCCGAGCAGCATAAATCAATCATTGAGCGAGCGACGCAATACCAGTTTAGCCTCGTAACTACAGACGGCTACTGCCTTACTCTTCAGCGAAATGTCTAGCTACCCTTTGTAGGCCTGTAGCTTAGCCGTCAGTACCTCTGTTTTGCCGTCACGAAGAACAGTCAGTTTCACTTCGGTTCCTGGTGTATATTCTCCGATCAAACTTGAGATACTACCCGCAGCGCCGACTTCAGTATCGTTCACCTTCGTAATAATGTCGCCGTTCTTAATACCCGCCTGATCAGCTGGACCACCCGCTGCAACCGCAGAGGAATCATTTGAACCGCGAATGTAGGCCCCTTCGCGCACCGGAAGCTTATATCGTGTCGCGACATCAGGAGTAATAGCAAGATAATTCACACCCAAATATGATCGTTGCACCTTACCTGTTTCGATAACTGTCTTAATCATGCCTTTTGCTGCTCCGATTGGAATACTAAACCCAAGACCATTAGCATCTGACGCAATTGCTGTATTCACGCCAATCACCTGACCAGCGATATTTACCAATGGTCCACCAGAATTGCCAGGATTGATGGCTGCATCTGTCTGGATCAAATCGCTTAGCGTTTCCGTCTCGCTACTCTCTTCCGAGCCAGCTACGACCGAGCGTCCGTTGCCTGATACAATACCGCTCGTCACTGATCCCTGGTACTGCCCAAGTGCGTTACCGATTGCCACGACACTCTGACCAATGCGGATCGAGGTTGAATCGCCAAGCTCGGCCGGCTTCAAGTCACTGACGTCACTGATTTTCAAAAAGGCCAGATCATTAAGCGGATCAGTTCCCACAACTTTGACATTGTCACGCGTCACACCATCAGAAGTAACAACCGTTACAGAATCACTCCCCTGAATGACATGCTTATTTGTCATTACATACCCATTACTACTGATAATAATACCGGTTCCCGCTCCTTGCTGCAGTTGCGTACCACCATAGTATGAACGCGTTTGCGCTTGGGTCAAAATCGATACGACACTTGGCGAAACCTTGTTGGCAACCGAAGCGATATCCTGTTCTTCGGATGTCACGATTGTATTGCCATCACGACTACTCCCTTGAGAAACGTGTGAGCCGCCACCTCGTGCACCTCCATCAGTCAACAGCCACGCTCCGCCAAGGCCTGATCCGAGTGAAAGTACGACAACAGCGAAAAATATGATAACAATTTTGCTCGCTCGAGTATTGGGTTGCTGCCTCGATACTGCTGTAGGTTTGGTTGTATTTGGCTTCGTTACGACTGACTTCGTTTCATTCTCTGACATGCTGCCCCCTTATTGCTTTGCCGTTATCATATCTGATCTATCTGATTTTTTACTGAAAGATTACCCCATGCTTACGCCGTTAAATAAGAGAAGCATCGCCGTAATAACACTTCCGCTTAATAACACGGGCAAGGCAATTTCTGACCAACGAATCTTCTGGTATTGCTCATGACAGCTGTAGACACGTTCAGCCAAAAAGCTTAATGCTACCATAATAATTGCAACTTGAGGTATTTTAATACCGTCCATAAATGGCAATGAATAAGCTACTGTCCAGTGGTATGCGAGCCAACCTATTTGTGCACACACAAATCCCCATATAAGCGCAAGGAGCGTGGTATCATCTTCGGAATACGCACTGAGTACATGACGAGCTGTCGTATACCCAATCACAAACATTGCCGCTACGACCGCCGATGATGGCCAGCCTGGTGCGATACTATAGAGTGCCGTTACTCCTACGCCCATAGCCACAGCTGCCTGCGTCGCAACCATCGAACGACTTGAGCGAGGCTTCAAGAGGAAAATCCATGCGACATAAAGGATCGTTAAACCAATTTGCACAAGCATACTATAGCTTGCATTTGTGTTGTTTACCGTAGTCAGCAGTGTTACAAAGCCAAGGCTCACAATAATATCAACGAGATTCGCTTGTACGTGCGCCCACCAATAGCGCGGACGTACCGCAAATACTCGCCATTTACTAATCAGTACAAGACTGACAGCAAGGAGTGGTGAGTCAATAATCGCAATTGATGCGAACAACGCGACCGCGAGACTAATATTGAGCAAAAAGTAGAGCGTTTCGCTAAATACAGTTCGGCGTTTTGCCAAGCGTAAAAATTCCATATCTTGCTCTTAGTATACCATGTGGCGGCCGTTTGCGCCTAGCGTGTCGCCGCAGGCGTGCCTTCAGTCGCCGCGTTTCCGACAACCACGACGAATTTCGTGTTAGCACCAACCGCCACTGGCGGATCGGTCGTTTTGATTGTCACGTTGTACAACTTCTTCAACTTGGCAGCCGTGCCGCTATTACCCTCACCAATCTGATACACGGTATACGCTCCATATTCACCAGCTGGTGCGTTGGCAACCATACCAATCGTAAAGCCCTGCTCTTCAAGTTTGGTTGCCTCAGTCTGCGCCATACCCGCTGTGCCCGATCCGTTCAGCACCATCACCTCAGCGCCTTCTCGAACCACTGCATCAGATGATAGACTCTTCTTGACAAGTGCCCGAATCGCATCATACTGGAAGTTTCCTGCTACTGGATTGCCGTCGCCATTCATGACCGGATTATCACCATCAATCAAACTAATCGACTTAATATCTTCGCTCTTGATATCTTTTGCAAGATCAACCAATGTGCGGAATTCCTTTGTCTCGAAAGTCGTGCGCAAATTATTTCCAAGCGCGTCAATCAAACCCGTCACCTTGTTGAAATCTGTTAATACCCCGGCACTGACTGCTTTTTCTCGAATCGCTTTTATAATCTTCTGCTGGTTTTTTTCGCGGTCAAAGTTAGATTGCTCAAACCCATACGTCGGTGCTCGATCACCACGGGCCTGCGCTAGATATAGCGCGTGTTCGGCGTCAAGCGTAGCCGGCCCATTTGGATAGTCGATAAAATGACCGCGTGGCGGACAACGCTGCAGCACCTCGGCGCGCGACACCTTGCGGTCGCCTACACCACATTTCCAATCAAAATTACTGTCCATCTGTCCATTTGGATTACGGCTCTCAATTGTCACCGTAATACTGCCGCCTACAGCATTTACCAAATCGCGCATCACCGTGTAGTTCACATTGACACCATACTGGATATCCAGTCCAAAAATCTCACCGACAAATCCCGCTTCTTTCATCAAGGCTTTGCGGTCTTCTTCAACACCCTCACCCTCATGAGCACAGTGGTAATACTCATTAATTTTGCCTGAATATCCTGAGTTGCATGCCATGCCATATTTCACAAGCATATCACGAGGAATACTCATCATATACGCATCCTTCTTATTTTGATCGACGCTCAAAATCATCATAGAATCGGTTAAATTCGCACCTTCATGGCCAGGGTCATCTTCAGAAGTTCCCAAGACCAGCACATTGGTTCTTCCGTTTGCATCCATCTTGAGCGGTGTATGTTGAATAAGATCGAAGACGTTACCCTTGAAAACATTACCGCTCGCGAGCAATGCTTTTACCCCTACATAGCCACCAATAGCAATCGCAATCAGGAAGAGCAGTAGCAAGACACGCTTGATAATTTTACGGCGCTTTGCTCGCTCTTCGGGTGAACGGCGACGATGTTTTTTACCCTCAGGTGCCGTATCAATACCCTCGAGCGAGCTATCAATCTCAGTCCGGCTGATACTGGCTGCTGTCCGCTCCGACTTCTCTATACTGTTTTCATGAAGCCCTCGATCAGACGATACTACGCCGATCGTCGTTTCCCGTTTATCTGCTGCGCGCCCCAGTTGGCTCTGTGGGCGGCGCGGCACAAACCCATCAATTGAATTCGTCTTTTTTGCCATATACTCATCCTACTATACAAAATTTTCCGCTGCGTGAATACTAGAAAATGCTTTTGTCTAAAATAGGCTAGAGATTATAGCCAGAGTCGGCTATAGTTAATAGACGTGGAAGCATTATTCAAAAAACACCCATTTGCCAAAGATGTTCTCAGTCTCCTTATTTTTGTCGTCTGCGTCTTTATTGGCACGGTGTTTATCAATAGCTTTATCTTTCGGAGCTTTAACGTCGAAGGTCCGAGTATGGAAAAAACGCTCTTCACAGGTGACCGTCTGATTGTGAATCGTGTTCCTGTTACGATCGCCCAGCTCCAAAACAAACCCTACATACCCGAGCGTGGACAGGTCATTATCTTCAAAAACCCTCTCTACAACGGCACAAGCGCAGACGAATTTATCGTTAAGCGTGTTATTGGCCTTCCCGGCGAGCATGTCGTACTCAAAGATGGACATTACACTGTCTACAATAAAGAACATCCAAATGGATTCAATCCGGATGACGCGAATCATGGCGAACCAGGAAGCCCTACAACTGGAGAAGTTGATACTGTTGTTCCTGATAAAGAACTATTCGTAAGCGGCGACCATCGCGAAGGGAGCTGGTCGTACGACTCGCGCAATGGCCTCGGCACCATTCCTCTATACGACGTCATTGGCCCTGCCCTCTTCCGCATCTTCCCATTCACCGCCATGCGCTCATTCTAATAGTTTAGATAGCTCCTTCAAGTTAAAACACCTCCTTATACAAGGAGGTGTTTTAACTATAGGCAGCCCTCGCTATTTTCCTTCGATCAGCGCCTCAATTCGCCGCAACTCATCCTCGTCTTTAAATGCAATCGTCAATTTTCCGGCACCTTTTGTATTTGTACGGATTGTAATTGGTACGCGCAGTCGTTGCTCAAGACGCGCACGCTGTTCTTCGTATGGTGCATTAACTGGTTTCTGAGCCTTTTCTTGCGCTGGCGCATCGACAGCCTGTTTTTTGATATCAACAATCGCCTGCTCCACTCGACGAGCACTCCATTCTTCAGCGATCATCTTTTTCAAAAGATCAAGAGCGATCGCTTCATCAACTCCAAGGAGAGGTCGCGCTTGACCCTCACGGATTTTCCCTTCTGCGAGCGCTTGGCGAACTGCTTGCGGCAAACGCAGCAAACGCAGCGTATTGCTCACGGCACTTGTCGACTTACCGCCGACTCGCTTGCCTATTTGTTCGAGCGTAAGGTTGAACTGGTCGCGCAGCTTTAGATAGGCAGTCGCCGTTTCAAGCACATTCAAGTCTTTACGCTGTAAGTTTTCAATCAGAGAAAGCTCCAGTCGGTGCTGATCACTGAGCGTTCGGACAAGCGCAGGCATCTTATCAAGACCAGCCATCGTTGACGCACGCCATCGCCGCTCACCCGCAACAATTTTGTAGCCATCGCCATAAGGCGTGACAACAATTGGCTGCAAGACACCATGCTCGCGAATCGACGCTGCCATTTCATCAAGTGCTACTTCATCAAATACACGGCGCGGCTGATCAGGGTCTGCCGTGATCTCTGCAAGTTTAATATGTCGCAAATCCGACATTCGCTCATCTTGTTCAGCTGTTGGGTCAAACGATTCGTCCAATAGCTCTGTGGGGATTAATGAGGAAAAGCCTCGTCCAAGTCCTTTTTTTGCCGCACTCATGCCGTCCCCTCTCCAATTCGTTCTACAATCTCCTTCGTGACCGCTTTATAGGCACGAGCTCCCTTGCTCCATTTGTCATACGCACCTACCGGCACACCATGGCTTGGCGCTTCAGCGAGGCGAATATTACGTGGGATTGTATTTTTAAACACCTTGCCTGGAAAGTGTTTTTTAATTTCTTCATGTACTTGGTTGCTGAGCGTCGTACGACTATCAATCATTGTTGGCAGCACCCCAATAAGCTCAAGTGTAGGATTCATACCCTTGCGTACCAACTTCATCGTCTCAAGTAGCTGCCCAAGACCCTCAAGAGCATAGAATTCCGCCTGCACTGGCAAGAGTACATATCGCGCCGCAATAAGGCCATTCACCGTAAGAAGACTAAGACTCGGCGGGCTATCAATAATTACCATATCAAAATCGTCCGTCGTTGCCAGCGCTTGTTTAAGCCGCGTGAACTTACGATCAAGCCCCGCCATTTCAACCTCCGTATTCGCCAAGTGTGGCGTTGAAGGTACCAGCCAGAGATTCTTGTGTTCGGTCTCGCGCATAATGTGGCGAAGGAGCGTATCAGTTACAAGTGCATCACCCACGGTCTGTTCAAGAGACTGTTTGTCGACGCCAAGCCCGCTCGTCGCATTTCCCTGCGGATCGAGGTCAACAAGCAAGACGCGCTTGCCCATCTTTGCCAAATAAAACGCCACGTTCACAGCTGTGGTCGTCTTGCCAACGCCGCCCTTTTGATTTGTCACCGCTATCACTGTCGCCACTGTTTGTATCCCCTCTTCTTCTCCGTTTATTATAGCATGAGCACCACAAAAGCAAACGGCATTTTCACCCACACGCTCTTCGCGGTTAGTGGAGTGAGCGACCGGATACCCAAAACGCGAGCTCTGTTTCACGTAGAAACACGCTATATATCACGTTCACGCTCTCCGTGTCGGATCCCGTCGACATATAGGCGATGCCATCTAGGTCACCTTCGCGCTCAAACAGATCAATCCCAAGCAATCGTGCCTCATCATCTTGCAGCCATTTTGACACCTGCGTTACTTCGCCGCTCTCATTCGTCACGGTTCCCCGCCCCACACCGTTCACCGCAACATAGCAGGGATTCTCGTCGTGGTCACGTCCCGCCATATGGAGATTCCAAGCCGTCGCAAAGGTCTCGTACGATGCAATAAAACCGGTCGTCTTAAGTTGCTCAATTATTTCGAGGAATGTCGTGGCCGAAATACGATTTTCGTCCAAAATATCTCGCTCAATCAAATTAACAATATCCGCGTATTCGGCTTCATCGGGGAGACTATAGACTCCTCGATCGATAAACGGTGAAGCTGCCGTATGAAGTGTCGATCCGCAATGTGATACGTACGCGATTGGCACGACACACTCCTGCGTATTTGCATCATCGCGATACGCCATTAAGCGTGCTGCCATCACCGGCTCTCCATTCGTGATCTCGTCACTCAACACGACAAAATCGTCTAAATATCCATAGAGACAGGTTGGCTTATCTTTCTGCAACGGTACGTACTCCGGCAGCTCATAGTACACTTCGCCCGCATCGCGCATAATCATCACTTCGCTTGCCCCTGTGATGTACGTGCGCTTCAGGTTATGGAGCTGCACATTCGCAAAATCCGCTAGTTCGTTTAATTGCGCCATGTTTAACTCTTTATGTTGAGCATAGTACACTTCGATTCGTTCGTTCACACGCGCCAGCGATGGTATGGGACTGATTGATTCGGGAGAGCTCTGCGGTTCGTTGTTCATGGTTACGCTTATCCTTGGAGACGAAAATCGCCCTCTGGGCAGAGGGCGACATCGTCACATTTCAGTGTTATTTGATCGAAGCAATCTCGAGCTTCGAATACTTCTGGCGATGGCCAGTTTCTTTGTGGACACGCTTTTTGCTCTTGTAGCGGATCACGCGGATTTTGTCGCCCTTCACGAGGTCTTCGACAACCTTTGCCTTTACTTTCACACCTTTTACCGTTGGTGCGCCGACAGTGGTTTTGTCGCCGTCAATAACCAACAGTGCATCAAGCGTGAGCTCTTTTGTGCCTTCCGGGAGGAGGTCCACCAGGAGGGTCTCTTTTTCAGCGACTACATACTGCTTGCCGCCGACCTTAATGACTGCTTTTGACATATCTATCCTTTTAGTTAATTAGTCAATCTAGGTTATTGTAACAGAGATAAGCGCCCGTGTAAAGACCCTCGCTATGCGCGCTGCTGACGAATAACTGTCTCGTTGGCATGTAGCCATCCGTGCACATTGCCGCCATCCAAGAACTCACCACGGCCAGGCACTACCTGCACCGCGCCACCATCCAGTACAAACTGATTAATAACACTAATCAGCCAGTACTCTCCCGACAGATCAAGGCTACAGTAGTTATATACCTGCAAAAGAACATCATAGGTAAGAATCATCGAACCGGTATTAATATAATTGCTTGGCGCCTGCCCCACTTCTGGCCGCTCGACAATCTGTTCAAACAAGCCATTCTCCTGGTTAAACTGCACCACCCCGTAGCGATTGACCTCTTGCGGATCAACCTGCGCCGCCAACATCGAATTGGCACCATTTGGCGTTGACTGCTGCAGCACCATCAGATCCGACGAACCGTCACGGTTATAAAAGAAGCAGTCACCAAGAGCGACCATGACCGATTCGCCCTTTCGCAAATAAGGGACTGTCATTGCGATAGGTACCGCTGTGCCATATTTCGCATTTGGATCTTGCTCAATATAGTGAAATTGCACCCCAGATGGTACCTTGGCAAGTTCCACCATCGCATCTTGCCCATTGTAATGAAGGTATTCATTCAACGCCAGATTGTCCGAATAGTATTGCTGCAGCTGGGTACTCCCGGTACTCACAACAAAATAAATATCCGTAATACCCGCCAAGATGCAATCACGAACAATGTAGTCAACAATTGGACGATTGCCGATTGGAAGCATACATTTCTCGACAGCCTTTGTGATAGGCAGTCGTCGGGTGCCCCAACCCGCTACAGGGATAATCGCTTTTGTTACTGGCATGTTTATTCTCCTTTGATCGTTCTTACGCCGTTGCTACGTATCACTACATGAGGACACTCTTCGCCTCTCATAGTACCATATATTACAACCTATGATACTACTGTGTGACCAAGAGGTGCCGTACGGAAATATCGCACGACAGCGCGAATCACAAACAGTACACCAACGGTGAACACAAGAACAGTCAAACACGCCCAATACCACGGTGTGCCAAATATACGCCATCCGTCGCTTGATGTTTCAATCGGTGATGATACAGCATACGAAGAGCTTGCATGATCGACGATAGGTGCCGGAGAACTTGAGGTTGCACCAACCTTCTGGCTTTTCGCAACGGGTGATGTGCTTGTATTTTCGTTTGTCTTATTTAATGATGTCGTTGATTGAGTCGATGGAGCTGAAGATCGCATCAGATCGTCAACTGGTACGCCATATAATTTCGTACTTGTGATCGTTGGCTGACCAGGTGCTGGACTATCAACTTCAGGTGCGACAAACTGGCCAATCTGAGGAGTGAAAGGAAGTGGGGTCGTAACAACTGGGAGTGGAGTCGTCGTGTCTGGCTTCGTGGTGTCGACTGGGAGTGGCGATGATGGATCTGGAGTCTGCGGGGGCGGTGCAACCGTTAGCTGCGCTACAAGCGTAAGCAGAGGCAGCTCACGCGTCACTTTGCCTTCTTCGTCATACGTTTTAGCAGAAATAGAAATCGTATACTCGCCTTCTTTAAAGCGCTCGGGAATCGTATAGCCCCATGTATATACTCCGGCTTCGTTTGGCTCCTTCGCAATAATCGGCTGACTATCTGCCGATGTCACCTCTTCTTCACCAACTTTAATGACAAAAAGAGCTTTCGCGTCATCAACCGTACCGGTAATATCGTAGTAATGCGCTTTGTCCGCAACCGTTAGTGGACCAGCCGGTACTGGCGGAGACTCTTCTTTTACCGTATCGGACGCCTCGCCTACCTGAGCCGGCGGGTCGGCGGCAACCGATTGAACAAGAGTGATATTTGCAGATAGACAGGAGAGGACGAGAGTAACAATAGCTCCTATATGCAGCACGTTGTATTTGTATTGCCGGTGCCCATTTTCTCGTGTCCTCATGTATGCCTCCCTACGTGAGTTTATCAATGAGTACCTCTAGTATATCATGTCTTGGTGCGTGTCTGCAATTCGTCCATACGCGCATGACTCAGCCCGTAGTAGTGCGCCATCTCGTGCCACAGTGTCCGCTTGATCTGTTCAAACAGCTCCGCTTCTGTTTGCGCAACCCGTAAAATTGAATGTTTAAACAGCGTAATCTTGTCTGGTAATACAAAGGTATAGCCTGCCCCGCGCTGCGTCAGCGGAATACCTTCGTAGAGACCCAGCAAAATTACCCCATCGCGAAGCTTCATCTTTTCCTTTTGCTCTTCGGTCGGATCATCAGCCATCACAATTGCGACGTTATCAAGCCCCCGGATATATTCCTGGGGCAATTCATCCATGGCGCGCGTAATCATCTGGTCAAACGCTTCGTCGCTCAAATCTCTCATGCTCTTCGTATCGTACACTAGTCTTCGGCAAAATCAAACCAGTCAGGATCGTTTTTGACATCTTTTACAACGCCCGCCCAGAACGCTGACAGCTCATCAGCGCTCGTGTCATCAAGACTGCGAATAGACTCAGCTTCACGCTGTTCGGCTCGAATATCATCAGCCAGCCCGTTCGCAAGCGGATCAATTGGATCAAAATGGACAGTACGTTTATTGTGGAACATATTGGTGTGTTTGTTTTATGTAGGTATTGCTTCTACATTAACACACTTATGTTAAAAAGTCAATAGCTCTATCCTAGCGGTCTGTAAGAGTAGCCTGAATTCGTTGGCGTGCCGTATCCAGCGTCCGCTCATCAGGAATCATTACATAGAGCTTTTGCTGCCCCATACTATAGGTCGGCTGCATACTGCCGCTACCATCAACGGCAATCGACTCAACCGTCCATTTACGCATATCATCAAGCTGCATACGAATTAGCCGCTTTAACGACTGTTCGGTCAGATCGGTCTCGATCGAATTACTCACGGCACTCAATATCGCATTCATATAAAGAGCGTTCTCAGGACGGCTCATTTTGGCAACAATCGCCTCGATGACACGCTGCTGGTTACGACCACGCTGGCGATCACCCTCACTAAAGCTATAGCGTTCCCGCGCAAATTCAAGCGCCTGTTTGCTATCGAGCGTATTCGTACCCACCTTGTACGATTTAAACGCATAGTCGCTCTGAACTTCTATCGGTCCAATCGTATCAATAATTTTAACCAACGATGTAAAGTTAATGCGCGCATAATACGGAATACTCACCCCATACAGATCTTCCAGTGTTTGCCGTGACATATCAACGCCATAGATACCGGCATGGGTCAGTTTATCACGCATATCGCTCGTGCCATGGAGCTGCACATAATAGTCACGCGGCGTGTTGACCAGCAGCATCTGATGCGTTTTTGGATTCACCACTGCCAACATGTTTACATCGCTCCGTGATACCGACGAAATCTCACCATAGGTATCAATGCCGCTGATATAGAGTGCAAATGGTTTTGACACATCAGCCTGCTGCGCCGCTTGTACATCAGCGCGCACTTGGTAGGTCGCCAGCACGACTGCTTGGTTATAGAATTCCGGATAATTATCCTGCACCAGCTGCCAACTTGCCTGGCGCATACTGCCCAGTACCACCTTGCCGGTACGCACTGCTTCAATCGTGTTTGTTAGTGTATCGTACGATCGCTGCGCTGCCGGCGTCTCTTGCGCCAATGTCTTGCCGGCACGATCAAACAGCGGGTCACTCTTTACCGTTCCGACACTCGCTGCACTATCAACCTGCACCGTATCGCCTTTACGCGCGATAATCACGTAATCGATATATTGCACCTGCCCTGACTGCACACCACTGAGCGTATTATCAGCAGCGCGCACCACCGCATAGCCCGCAACGTTCACCGCACTACACAGCAACGATACAGCTGTCAGTAGCCACAGCCAACGATGCGCCGCGTGCTTGCGTGGCAGCAAAAGCATCCATACCATTGCCGCGACCGCTACTCCGTACACAACCAATGCGACCGCCAAATACTTGGTCGGGATCACCGATACCTGAATCAGCCCCACCACCAGCGGAATAAATGTCAGAACCAAAAGCGCCGCCGCACTGCGACGGACCCACACCAAAAACGGTACCTGGCGAGCTGTCTCCGAAACCATAACTATTAGCTCTATTATAATCTATCTTTGACTTTTTTGCAACCGGCGCTTGCTATATACAAAATACGAGGTCAGCACGCCTACGGTTCCGGCCGTACTGTCGATCAGCACGTCGCGCGGCTCACCGCTACGCCCCGGCACAAATAGCTGATGCACTTCGTCGCTGATGGCATACACCACGACTATCGCTATAGCAATCATCGCCACGCGCTTTGCCGACAACCCATGTTGTCGCACCGCCCGATATGCGAGTATACCCAATAGCAAATACGCCACGGTATGGGCGGCCTTGCGCGTGATAAACGTCAGTACATCAACCGGTGCAAACCCCAGCCCCGCCGATTGCAGCGTATGTACAATTGCATCACTCCGTCCACTCGACGTATCATGTCCTTCGCTCGATAACACAAAAATGACCGCCATCCAGGCAGCCATGGCTATGTAACCGAAAGTAAGCTTTTTGTTCATTGTATCTAGTGTAGCAAACATCTGTTGGAGATTCTGTCTAGCCTAACTATCTTTTTCCTAATGCTCGACTTACTTACCCAATTTTCCCAAAGCCATCTCTTTAAACCGCATAAGCTCATGACGATTGAGTATATACCCTGCACTAGCGATAATAACAAGGGCTGCAATATTCGCCCAAATGCTATCTGTATAGTAGAGTGCTGTCACAATTACAAAAAGCAAGCCTAGTTTGGTAAAAATACCTCGCTCAAAGGTAATTGTCATATA
>JASLDG010000020.1 GCA_030146045.1 Candidatus Saccharimonadales bacterium
GACATACTCTCATAGTACTACATTCCACCCCCTATTGCCATAAGCTACATCGAAAGAACTTGCTTAGCAATATCGAGCTGCGGATCTTTGTGGCCAGTAATGTCAGCGTTCGTCAAACCTACTTTATGGTCAGGCGTAAGCCCTTTGCCATTAATGTTCTTATCGTCAGGCGTATACCAACGTTGAATCGTTACCTTTAAAAGTGCACCGCCCGACATGTCAACCATGGTCTGTACGGTTCCCTTACCATATGTCGTCTCACCAACAAGTGTCGCTTTGGCTTGTACGCGAAGTGCTGCCGCTACAATTTCTGCAGCGCTTGCAGTTCCCTCATTTACCAACACTACCGTTGGTACCCCCTCGAGAATAGCATCATTGCCTGTCTTCTGCTGATCAAGTACTTTTCCTTCACGCTTTTCAGTTGCAACGATTTTGTTATTCAACCATAAACCCGCTACTTCTGGTGCGGCAGTAAGGTAACCGCCACCGTTGTCACGCAAATCTAGTATAATTTTTTTCGCCCCAGCCTCTTTGAGTTTCATTGCTTCGCTACGAGCCTGCGTACCTGTCTGCTCATCAAATCGCGAAACGCTGAGCGTACCGATATCGCCGTCAACTTTCGATGTTACGCTTGGACTGACAATCTCTTCTCGCGTCAAGGTAAACTGCTTCACTTCACCATCACGCACAACTGTCAATTTAACAGTCGTGCCAATCTCACCGCGAATCTTCTGAACCACTTGATCAACAGTAAGCTTATCAAGAGATTGATCATTTACAGCACCGAGCATATCACCCGCTTGTACTCCGCCCTTTGCCGCAGGCGTTTCGGGTAAAGTACGCACAACCGTCGGCTTGCCCTCACGCATACCGATTTCTGCACCGATACCACCTCCGATATTACCTGTTAAACTCTCCTGGAATTGCTTCGCCTCATCTTTCGTAAAATATTCAGTATGGGTGTCACCTGCAGCAGCTACAAGGCCCTTGCTCGCTCCTTGAATGAGCGTCTGATCATCAAGTTTCCCATCAAAGTTGGTCTTCAGTTGGCGATATGTTTGTTGTACCGAAGATAGATCGAGCGAACCTGTCTCCACCTTGATGCCAAGTGCTGGCGCAATAACACCAAGCACTTGGTCATGACGCATGCCTCCAAGGTAGCCGATGATAAGTGTTAATCCAACTATAAGCACCGCGCCACTTGGGCTTACGCTCCATCGCTTCATCGTTTGTGCCTGTTTCTGCGCCGTGTGCGCCCCTGACTGGTGCTCTGCCACTCTGTTTCCCCTTGTCTCTATCGCTATACTATCTTTCGTATCATTATACTACATACCGCCTATGCTCTACCGAAAAAGACTCATTCAAGCTACTCCTCCCCTAACCTGAAAGCAGCACCGTGTGCTGCTTTCAGGTTAGTAGTTTCTCAAGCATAATCGCTTAGAAGTAAATGTAGACATCGTAGGCTCGCGGCGAGACATTATACATCTCGCTGTAGTGACCCCAGCCAGCGCCTCCGGCGTTATAATAATTATACTGACTGATATTGATGGTGCCGTTTGCGTTGACACTTTCAACCCATACCACGTGGCCGTATTGTCCTGCCGTGATCACCCCAACTGAGCCTGCACGCGGTGTCGATCCGGTTGCAATACCGGCCGAACGAGCTGCCGCAGGCCATTGGTTCGCATTACCGCGGCCACCCCAATACGGCATCGCGCCTGTCTTTTGTTGTACCTTCCATGCGGTATAGCTTACACATTCACGATTATACATACCCCATGGGTCGACAATTGAGTCTTGTGGTGCATTCGCAAGGTAATTCGGATAACCGCCCTTATTCGGGTCACCTGCGACGGCTCGTCCGCCGCTTCCGCCATTCGCACGACGCATTGCAGCTTCGATAGCAGCTTGCTGCTGTCGCTGCACTTCTGCTTTCTTGGCAGTGCGGTCAGCAGATAGATTTTGATAAGCAGCCTCTTCACCCCGCGTTTGATTCACAAGGTCTTGCTGTTCAGCTTCTTTACTTGCCAAGACGGCACGTTGATTCTTTTGATCCGCTAGAATTCGTTCTGCCTCGATTTTTTGCGCTTCAAGTTTCTTCTTAAGTGTTTTAATATCACCAATCGTACGGGTGAGCTGATCACGAACTGCCGAGCGGTACTCTTGCTTATCAACATACTCACTTATACTCTTACTACTTGCAAGCATTTCAATCGTAGAGATCTTATCATCCACATAGAGGCTCGCAAGCGTATCCCCAAGAACACTTTGGTTTTTCTCAATTTTGGTCTGATTTTCAGCAATGCTCGCGACCGTCTGATCATACTCAGCCTGTTTAAGGTCAATCTGCTTTTGCAAGGCTGCCTTTTCATTTGATAGACGATTAAGCTCAACCTGCAGAGTATTCGCCTTTTGGCTGAGCTCGCCAGCACGCGCTTGATACTGATCAATCTCGCTCTGGAGCGCCTTAATACGCTCATCGAACTCATCAGCCCGAGCAGGCTGCGTAAACTGAAACGGCGCAACAACCGCCATAAAAACCGCAAGAAAGATGAGCGCACCCCTGCCTGCGTGCCTTTTGATCTGAGATGGTGTGGTGGACCGTTTGATCATTACTTCTTATGGTAATACACTGAATGACATATGTCAATACTTATGGTTAAAATTACACCGCACACCCCTACCCACTCTCTACAGCTTAAGATATCGACGCGTCGCAAATAGCGAAGACACAATCCCGATCAATGATCCAAGTGCAATCATAATCAGGAGCACAAGTCCGATATATACTGTTACGATATCAATCGTTGGCTGCACGGCAATCTCATAGCTTGCGAGCTTGTCACGCGACGCATAGAGCGCAAGTACCCCAAGTCCGGTCGCCACAAGAGCAGCAATAAATCCATAAACCATGGCTTCAACAACAAATGGGCCACGTATGAAACTTCGATCGGCGCCAATCAACTTCATCATTTGAATCTCTTCCTTGCGATTAAAGATAGCCATGCGAATCGTATTAAAAACAATAAGCGCAGAGATAGCGACAAACACAACACTCGCGACGATACCAACTCGATCAGCAAACTGAGCCGCTCGACCAATCTCGACGATAGCCTTGCGACGATCGCCACTGAATGATGGTTTATGGGTCGGATCTTCGTATTTCTTATAGAGCGCATTTGTTTTAGTAAACGCGTCGAGCTGGGATGGATCGTTGATATTTTCTATCTGTATACGAAATCGTCCAGGAAGCTTATTGGTTGCCTCATTTAGGGCATCAAGCGTATCTCGATTGTTGACATTCTCGCGAGCAAAATCCTGTTTCGCCTGCGCTGGACTTGTGTAAGAGACATTCTGCACCCCAGGCAGTTTCTTGAGCGTATCACCAATCTTTGAAGCCTGATCATCTGGTGTATCTGTACGAACATAGATTGACATATCAACTCTTGTCTTAATCTGCTCAACTGTATCAACCAGCGTTTGTCGAGCGGCGAGCGTAATAAAAATAATCAAAAGAGTAATCGTCATTACGGCTGTTGCAGCTACCGTCAACCAGGCATTGCGGCTGAAGTTATTAATACCGTATCGGCACATCCGAACAAACGTCAACCACTGACGTCGCTTACGTTTCTGTTGTGCAAATGCACGTGCATCCATTTTCCTTGCCATTACTGTCTGTAACTCCCCTGCGCCTGATCGCTCGTGATCTTGCCATGATCGATAGTAATTACTCGACGTTTCAACCTATTAACAATCTCAACATTGTGCGTAGTCAACAATACGGTTGTTCCATACTTATTAATCTTCTCAAGCAAACGTACGATATCCCAGCTATGCTTTGGGTCCAGATTACCAGTCGGCTCATCTGCAATCAGTATTTTTGGTTGACGCACAACAGCTCGAGCTATCGCCACACGTTGACGCTCGCCACCCGAGAGCTGATGAGGAAACTTCTTTTCTTTGCCAGTAAGACCCACGAGCTCAATAACTTTTGGCACCGTGCTTTTAATCTCACGATTTGTCATACCAGCGATTTCAAGCGCAAACGCCACATTCTCAAACACCGTTCGTTGTGGTAACAGCTTGAAATCTTGAAACACGACACCAATCTTACGACGCAAAAGCGGAATGTGCTTGTCCTTCAAGGTATCGTAATCAATACCACCAACCACAATCTTACCGCTCGTTGGCTTTTCTTCGCGCGTCAGTAGCTTAAGAAGCGTACTTTTGCCTGCACCGCTTGTCCCCACGATAATGACAAATTCCTTTGGATCAACATGTAAACTAACACGGTTCAATGCCGGCTTACCATCACGTGCATATGTTTTTGTTACCCTATCTAACAGAATCATTTCTTTATATAGTATAGCATAAGCCTGTTATTTTTCGAGTACCTTCTCTATCGACCAATATCTTGAGTCAAGTAGGTATCGATAAAGCCGTCAATTTTACCATCAAGCACTCCGCGTACGTCCTTCTCTTCATACTTCGTGCGCGTATCCTTTGCCAGGGTATACGGGTGAAGTACATAGTTACGAATCTGGGAGCCCCAGTTCGCGCTCTCACCAGCCTGCAAGTCACTAATCGAAGCCGCATGCTGCTCCAGTTGGAGTTGTGCTAACTTTGATCGGAGTACCCTGAGGGCAGTTTCACGGTTCTGAAGCTGCGACCGCTCGTTCTGAATTGCCACCACAATACCGGTTGGAATATGGGTAATGCGCACCGCAGAATCGGTTGTATTGACACTTTGCCCACCCTTGCCACTACTGCGATATACGTCAATCTTGAGATCTTTATCGTGTACCGTGACTTCGTCAGGCGTATCAATCTGCGGCAGAATCTCTACGAGCGCGAAGCTTGTTTGGCGTAGATTGTCGCTATTAAACGGGCTTAGACGTACTAAACGGTGTACGCCGTGCTCGCTCCTTAGTTTGCCATAAGCAAACGAACCATTCACTTCAATCACGACTGTCTTAATACCCGCCTCTTCACCTACAGATCGCTCAACAATTGCTGTTTCCATACTGGCCTTTTCGGCCCAACGTAGATACATACGCTCAAGCATCTCTGCCCAATCTTGCGCGTCAGTGCCGCCGACCCCGGCTGTAATACGTAAAATAACATTATAGCCATCAAACTTTCCGCCATAGAGCAGGTCTTTTTTACGCTCCGCAAACTCATTTTCCATCGCCCTTACCTGCTCATCGAACTCTGCATACAGACTATCGTCACCAAGTTGCATAAGCTCAACAATATCGTTAAGCTGCGCGCGTAGTGTAATCCAAGGATCAACAAGCGCCGCTAGCTGCGCTTGCTCTTTAGCGAGTTGTTGAGCATGGGATGGGTTGTGCCAAATCTCCGGCTGAGCCAAACGAGTATTCAACACCTCAAGCTCCGTCTGACGAGTTGCGATAGCAAGCCGTTCCATACTCTCATCAACCTCTTGACTGAGGCGCTCAATCCGCTGTACAAGCGTTTGAATCGTCACGCTTTACGCTTCCATCCCTTCAACCGCGGCAATAAATTGATCACCCCGATCGCTATAGTTTTTAAACATACCAAAACTTGCACATGCTGGGCTCAGGATAACGGTATCACCTGACTTTGCCTGGCTTCGTGCCAACTCAACCATTGCAGCCATCGTGAGCGATGACCCTACGTTAAATGTCACCACATTATGCGCACGCAGCGCTTCTTCAATCTTGGGAGCCTCGTCACCCATAACGATTGCGCATCGTACATTTCCTCCTGCTGCAGTCGCCGCAAGATCGACATAATCCGCTCCTTTACCTGAACCCCCGAGAAGAAGAATTTTTGAGCCCTCGAACGCCTGAATTGCCGCGATTGCACTACCTGGCGTCGTTGCAATACTATCGTCGTAGTAAGCGACATCCGCGATATCTCGCACATGCTTCAGCCGATGCGGCAGCCCCGTGAACGACTGTAAACCTGCTCGAATCGCCTCATCACTTGCTCCAAACATAATCGCCGCACAAATTGCACCACACGCATTCACAAGATTGTGCTTCCCTGGCAGCTGAACAGCCCCCGCCTGTAGTGTACTCAGTTTTTCTTGACCAGGTCGATGTATGTGAATAATCCCTTTATCAATATATGCCGCAGGAACCGTTTCATCACGAGTATTTGGCACACCATAGCGATATGCACGGAAGCGCCAGTCACGCGCTTGCGCTGTTGTTTGTTCGTAGTTTGCTGGTAAATCTATTATTTGTTGCGCCATCTCATCGTTTGCTGGATAAAAGCAAATATCCTGAGTCGTTTGGAATCCATGAATTCGTGCCTTTGCTTGCAAATAATCATCTATGCTATGGTGAACATCAAGGTGGTCAGGCTCCATATGTGTTATTACCGCAACTTGCGGGCTTCGTACACTATCCCATAGCTGAAAACTACTCAGTTCATAGACGACAATATCATTCGCATTCACCGAAGCAAGTTCATCCAGCGCCGGCACACCGATGTTGCCAACAAGATGCACTGTTCGACCTTGTGCGCGCAACATTGCAGCGATCATACTACACGTCGTGCCTTTACCCTTACTACCAGTCACACCAATAATTGGCGCCGGGCACTTGGCGAAAAACTCGTTTGTTGCTGACCAGATTGTGCCGTTTGTCACAATCTTCGACGGATCTAAACCAGCAGTTCGGATAACAACATCAAAATCTTGCAATCGCCCAAAAACACCTTCACCTAAAAGCGTTGGCACTCCAGCAGGAAGATTTGGCACGTCTGTTCGTTCGTCAACAATCGTCATGGCATGACCCATTGGAGAAAAATATCGGTAGCTTGCCTGTCCTTCACTCCCAAATCCTGCAATCGCAATATTCATAGCCTCTCCTTAGACATGTTTCTGTAATGTCGCCAACTTATCATTCAGTAGCATCAAATCTTGTCGCTCGCCACTACTTACACCAGCAAGAACCGAAATGTTTTGACTAATAAACTCGCGTGCCACCGCAATCATAAGATCACGCGATGTATTCTTAATCGATTCCGGCACCTTTTCATAGTTTTTCACAAACCCATCAGCAAAGTAACGGTTCGTGTAAAAAGTACTGATCTGCGCAACAGTCTGTGCACCCATTTGATGACGCCCGAGCGCATAGGACTGTGCAGCCTCGATCTCTGCCTGCGACACATCACCTTTCAACACCCGAGATAACTCACGCACAATGATATCAAAGAGACCGTCGGCCCTATCAAGATTCACCTGTCCGCCAAAATCCCAGCTACTATCGTGAAACCCAACCGAGGTATCGCTAAACATACCGTAGGCCAAGCCTTTCTTGCGAGCAGCACCATAAATACGCGAATGCATCGTTCCGGTCAAAATATGATCAAGGCAATCCATAGCATCAGATTCTTCGTCGCTTAGATCCCGTGGTACAATCATAGACCATGCAAACGTGAGATTCGAGGCTTCTTTACGGCGAATCAATGTTGGAGATCCAGACTTAAAGTCATCGTGCGGGGCTTCAAAGCGCTCACCCGCAGCGAGTTCCCATTCTTCAAGCTGACGTTTAATCTCGCTCTTGCGGCCGTGTAGCTTTCCTGCAATGACAAAACGCATATTACCAGCAGTGTGTGTGCGCGCGTGGTGCTTGCGAATATCAGTAAGACTGACCGTATTAATCGTCTTCAGGCGCTGGTTAAAGGTCAGGACATCCTCACCCAGAAGTTGTTGCACTTTCGGCCACAATACACGGTTATGATTATTGAGATACCCCGTAAGCTCGCTTCGTACATTTCCCTTTTCGGCCTCAAGTTCCGCTGCATTAAAGCGTGGGCGACAAATTGATACACGCTGCAGGTCAAAGATTCTATCCCATTCAAAATCGGCGCAGTCTGCCACATATACCATACTCATGTCACTTGTGTATGCATTATGATAGGCGCCATTTTTGGTAAATTCAGCCTCAAAATCATGCTCATTCTTAAATCGCTCATTGGCACCAAATGCCATATGTTCCATAATATGAGCGGTCTCATAGATATCCTTGTCACCAACATAACGATTACCAGCACGGAATTGAAACTGGAAGCTCATGACCGTCGCGCCTGGTACATCAATGAGCAACCCACGCGACCCATTTTTGAGCCGGACTTCTTCGACAGTATGCTTCATGCTTCGGCCCTATTTTCGATTCTTTTTGCGATTTTGACGTTCTGACTTCTTCTTTTTGCGCGCTTGATTCTTGGCTTTATTTGCATCTGCAGCCTTACGAACCTTCTTGCCTTCAGAAAAATCTTTGTCGCGGTTTTCTTCACCGCCAGTTACCTCGTTTACCCCGCGCTCTACTGAATCAGCCGCCAGCTTCGTGAGCTCGGTATCATATTCATCAGCATTGGTCACAGTAATGTCACTTGGCCGCACATGAAATACCTCGCGCAGCACTTCATCTTGCAGCGTTGCTTGCAGGCTTTCAAAAAGCTTTTGTGATTCGCTACGGTACTCAACCAGTGGATCACGCTGACCAACACTTCGCCAATGAATGCCCTCACGCAAGTGCTGCATATTTTCAAGATGCTGCATCCACAGTGTATCGAGGACAGTCAAATACACTTGACGCTCAACTTGGCGAATAATCTCGCTTGTCAGCTCTTTTTCTTTTTCGTCATACAGCTTCATTGCCGAGGCAAGTGCACGCTCAAAGCGCGCCTTGTCGCGCCTCTCGGCTCCAATCACCTTTATCTCACCTTCATCAAGCGGAAAGATTGCTGCGAATTCTACCACGAAATCTTTATTATTCTTGGCTGGTACATTCGTCAGTGTACGCACCTTTTCTTTCATGAGCCGTTCAATTTCTGGGCGAATCGTATCACCATCAAGAATCTTCCGACGCATCGTATATACAACACGACGATGACGGTTGATTACATTATCATATTGAACAACATTTTTACGCGTATCATAGTTATAGCCTTCAACGCGTTTTTGTGCCGCTTCAAGTGTTTTTGACACTGAGCGATTTTGGATTGGCGTGTCTTCATCAACACCAAGACGATTCATGAGACTCGCGATGCGTTCACCCTGGAAAATACGCATGAGATCATCTTCGGTAGAGATATAAAATTGCGTCTCACCCGGATCCCCTTGGCGCCCACCGCGCCCACGCAACTGGTTGTCAATACGGCGTGATTCGTGTCGCTCCGAACCGATCACCACAAGACCACCCAGCTCTTTCACACCCTTACCAAGTTTGATATCGGTACCACGTCCGGCAATATTCGTCGCCAAAGTAATCGCGCCCTTCTGGCCAGCTTGCTCAATGATAGCCGCCTCACGCTCATTATTCTTAGCATTCAATATTTCGTACGGGATGCCCTCTTGGTCAAGGTACTTGGCAATCATTTCATTCTTTGCAATCGAAGCACTTCCCACCAGAACTGGTCGTCCCGCCTCGTGATGCTCACGAATCGCCTGTGCAACTGCTTTCAGTTTTCCCTTTTCGGTCTTGAAAATTAAATCTTCTTTGTCATCGCGCGCAATCGGCTTATTCGGTGGTACGACAACCACATCAAGACTATAAATTTGCTGGAATTCCTCCGCTTCCGTAAAAGCAGTACCAGTCATACCACTTAACTTATCGTACAAACGGAAGTAGTTTTGGAAGGAAATGGTCGCGAGCGTCATACTCTCTTGGAGTACTGGCACACCTT
>JASLDG010000030.1 GCA_030146045.1 Candidatus Saccharimonadales bacterium
CGCGAAAACTGCCGCGACCACGTTCGGCGATAAGCGTTAGAGCGTCATCATCAATGGCAATTGACTCATTTGTTGCAATGGTACGCAGGTGTGTCGCGATGTCTGCGACGCTAATCGAGCGAAAGCGAAACTGTTGCGTACGACTAATAATGGTATCGGGGAGTTTCTCGGGATTGGTTGTTGCTAGGATAAAGACGACGTGCTCAGGCGGCTCTTCGAGTGTTTTGAGGAGCGCGTTGAAAGCAGGCTTAGAGAGCATATGCACTTCGTCGATAATGTAGACTTTGTGTGACGCCTTGGCGGGCGCGATATGAACCTTATCTCGCAGATCGCGAACATCGTCGACACCATTATTACTGGCGGCATCAATTTCAATGATATCGAGCGGTAGCTCCTCGCCCTTATACTCGGCCTGGATAATTTCGTGTGCGAGAATACGTGCAATTGACGTCTTGCCGACGCCGCGCGGACCGCTCAAAAGATAGGCATGTCCTACCTTGCCCTGCGTAATCGCACGCTTAAGCACCTCGGTGACATGTTTTTGTCCAACGAGGGTGTCAAGCGATGTGCTTCTGTATTTACGATACAGCGCTTTAGCCACAGATTACTCCCATACTGTATCTATTGTAGCGCACTCGCCGGACTTTTACTGCTGTATTTTTCGCCTTCCATAGGCTCGGGTGGGATTGCTATTAAGAAGGTGGGGTACAATATAAATACCCTCACGAGTGGAGGGTATTTATCTATCTTGGAAGCTTGCTCTACTAAAGGGCAGCTTCGACCGCTGCCCAGGTTGCATCTGGGTTGTCTTCCGGAACAATAATGGTAACCTGGTCGCCTTCTTTGATGCGGAAATAGGTAACGCTTGCGAGGAGGATTTGATACTCGGTACCATTGGCTTCGACATAGTAGGTGCCGTCATGCTGCACGAGCGTGCCGATGATTTGCTTGCGTGGAACAGGATTAATTTGCTTGTAGATAAAGCTGCCGTCGTCAGCGATGGTGAGCTTTAAGATATCACCCTCGACGAGCTTTGACTTGCTTGCGTAGTTGGCTGGCACCGGGTAGTTTTTACCCTCTGCGTCAATCATGACACGACCATCAAAGACACCTTCGACGATTTTACCTGTAATATTTTCTTGACTGTTTCGTGGCGTGACGATTGTACCACCTTCTCCGACGATGCTAATAAGGAGTTCTTTGGCGGCAGCAAGATTCGTCTCAGCCTCTTGAATGAGACTGGCTAGTCGTTTGACTTGTTTCTCTGGTAGTTCAGACATGTCTCGCATTCCTTGTCTGTTTTTGTAGTAATATCACTCCCATATATAGCAGTTCTCGATATGTATGTCAATTATTTTCCGTTTTTCCACACGATTTATAGAGGTCGTAGTAAAAACGTTGTATATTTTATCGATTAGTCGATAAACTTTTTATGAGCAGGTGTCATAGCTACTGCCTCGAAAGAGGTTTTTTGCAGGATTGATTTCACCGTTTTGGGTGTTGCAAGCTGCGCAATCTCTTGGTTGTTTGTAACAATGCCCGTCTGACGGAAATATTCAATAGGCATATCTTGCCATGTCGGCTCGCTTGCGAAAACCTCGAAGTGATTTTTTATAATTTTTTCGAGGCGTGTCTGTTCGATGCTTATGACATTGGAAAGCGCGTTGTTAAGTTGTCTAAGTGTCGTACCTTTCGTTACGGTGTACTTTGTCATAAACGCCATATCTTGATGCTGAAGCGCAAGACTGGAGTCGTTACCCTGATATATACCGTTGATAGGTATGAGTGAATTTGCCACCAAATCCACCAGAAGAATGCGTAAGCGCAAGAAGACTTTCTGTTCATCATGCGTGAGGTTCATGGCCTTTGTAATAATGACGACATCATGGAAGCTCTTTGCGGATTGCTTCTCTGTAATAATGGCGGATTGCGGGTGTTCCTTGCGGGGCAATTGAGGAGTACTCCACTCTCGCTGGCTCAATTTTTGAAGTTCATTTTGGAGTGCGCTGGTGTCGTTGATCGAAAGAATTATTTTGTCTTCTGCTTGTAATGCTGCAATGCTATGAGCAATTTCTTCTTGCGTAAAAATAGGCAATTTTGTGATATATATATTAAATTCGTCTGCTAGGTCCTTAGTGTAGAACAGTGTATCTATGAAGAGTATGTCCTTGAAAGTCTCCCCATTTACCCAAGATATCATTTCAGAAGGGATCATCTTATGGGCAAGCTGTGCGTAAAATGTCCTGATGAGAAGGTGCTCGAACAGATGAGCAATTTGCCATTCAGTATCGTGCGTCTCGAGTTGATATAGTTTTGAATAAAGCATTGTAGTACAAGTATACAGAAATGATAGCGGCCTGCGCTACTCCCCGCGAAGGAGAGTAGCGCAGGCCTGAAGTGCGCTTACTTACGGCGCTTCTTCTTGCCGCCATGCGACATGTTGCGCGGACCAGGGCCGAAGATGATCTCTCCGAGAGTTGGGCCACTGCTGCGCTTGGGCTGGCGAGTCTGCGGCTTGTAGCCGTAGTTCTTGTTGCCAGACTGCGACCGGCTCGCCCCGATATGGGGGTTGCTGCCATTGCGGAAACTCTTGGAGTTTCCGCCGTTGCCGAAGTTCTTCCCGTAGTTGCCCATTTTGATTCCTCTCGATTGGGCGTGCACTCTTGGCGGGACTGCCGAGAGCTTAACTATATTAACATTCTATTTATTTAAAGTCAACTATATTCTATAAATTACCCCAGAATACGGAACAGTAAGGCGTGGTAATCAAGCAATTTGCAAACAAAAAACGACCTGTGATAGGCCGTCTTTTGTGTTGCAATATTCGGTCGAACGATAGTGGGTACTTAGGCAACTTCGACAGTTGCGCCAGCCTCTTCGAGGGCTTTTTTGGCAGCTTCTGCGTCGTCTTTTGATACCTTCTCTTTGACAGGTGCTGGAGCGCCGTCAACGATAGCTTTTGCTTCACCAAGACCAAGACCGGTGATTTCTTTGACTGCCTTGATAACAGCAACCTTCTGAGCACCTGCATCCTTAAGGGTAACGGTGAATTCAGTCTTTTCGTCTTCGCCTGCACCAGCGTCAGCGCCAGCAGCAGGACCAGCAACAGCTACTGCAGCTGCAGCAGGTTCGATGCCGTATTCATCTTTAAGTACGTTCTTGAGTTCGTTTACTTCGAGAACGGTTAGTTTAGTTAGCTCTTCAGCCAATTTCTTTACGTCAGCCATGATAGACTCCTTTATGATTCAATTAAATTATTCGACCACCGTGAGTAGCGATGCGCGAGCATCGGCTTCAGGGGGAGGAATACGTCGCCGGAATTAACTTTCGGTACGTATAGAGGGGCGAGCCCCTCCTATTAGTTATGCTGTTGCTTTGGATTCAACACCGTCAAGAAGCGCGTGCAAATTGCCAGACAGAGCGTTGGTAACGTCGTGGACTGGTGAAAGCAGTTGCGCGACCACTTCGGCAACCAACTGATTCTTGCTTGGAAGACCAGCCAGTGCCTTAACCTCAGCTTCGCTAAGGAGTGCACCTTCGCCAGAGAACGCACCCTTTAGCTGAAGTGCTGGATGTGTTTTAGCGAACGTATCGAGCACCTGAGCTGGTGCAACTTCGTCCTCGCTGCTGATGGCGTAGAGGAGTTGTCCAACAAGTGGTGCCGTGTCGGTTTCTTTATAGGTGTCGTGTGAGCTTAGTGCGACGCGAACAAGGCGGTTTTTGACGACCTTGATCGAAACGCCTGCCTCGCGAGCTGCGCGACGAAGTTCTTGCAATTCAGCCACGGTAATACCCTGGTACTGCGCAAAAACCATCATGCGAGAATCAGCGAGCGCTTGCTCTACCTCAGCAACTAACGTGTTCTTTTTATCGCGTGAAATTGCCATAAAATCCCTTTCGTTTCGTTGTTTAGGTGAATGTTCGACCGAATTTTTAACGTGCATTACCCGTTCTCTACTCTGTAGATACGGCAAGACATTACATAATAGGATGAATAGTCAACCTCGGTAGCGGATTAAGCATCGTTTCCTCTGCGGCTACTGTCTTTGGTAATGTGTTTTTATCGTAGCAAAAAAGAGACCTTCCGTCAAGAGCGCAGAAACGAAAAGTGCGGTCGGTTCCGAGAGTATTACTACTTTCAGAACCGACCGCTTGGTCGGAGGAATGGTCAGGCCGGGATCGGACCGTACGCCTGCTCGTAGAGCTGGTCGATGGCGGTTTCGATCTGACCGGTGTCGATGGCCAGGGCGGCCGCCCTCAGAATGTCGCTCGTGTCGAGCTGACGAATACCCGTAGTGGGCTCGATGCCGACAGCGGCGAGCGCCAACGCGTCAGTATCACGCTGACTGCCCGCGGTCTCGTAATGCTGGGCGCACACCCACAGGTACGGCGCGTAGAAGCACAACCGTGCGGCCGTTGCACGAACGAGGTTCGGTGTGGTGGTGCGCCGCTCGAACGCGAACAACACGGCGGCCGTTACTAGCGGACGCATCTCACCGGCTGAACTTTCGAAGGTCAGCAGGCGCTGCGCACTGTGGTACTCCGAGCTGACGTGCACGGTGGTGCACGAAAGCTTCGTAACTTGCGCATCCTGCCGGCAGAGTCCGTCGAAGAACAAACTCCGGTAGGCGCTGCCGGCCGAAACTTCATGCTTGGGGTCTCGGCCAAAGCTATCGGTCAGTGTGATCATGAAACTCCTCCTTAGGAAGGTCCAATTGAAGTTCAGGTGAATTTCTTTACTTGCTCATTTTAGCATAATAGGTATGAAATGTCAATAGAGCCTATGCTAAATATTGACTTAATCGATAAAATAGTGTATAATCTTACCATTGGGCTTATCTGTCAACTGAAAGGAACCCAATGAACCTCAAGGAAACCAATTCGTCACGGCTGTCGTTCGGCGAGAATGTCGTACTGGTGCTGATGATCGTAATCGTCGCGTTTTCGCTCGGTTACCTCAAGGCGGATAACGATTCACTACAGAGGCAGGTCGATCAGCTCGAAGCGCGAGAGACGTATGGACTGTTCGCTCCCAAGAATCCGTGGCTTGCGCCGCGCATTCCCGAGACCGCAACGCCACCGACTTCTTCCAATCCGACCAGTCGTTCTGTCAAGCTGAACGAAGGCATGACGGTGTACGAAGCGCTGTATGACATCGCGTTCAGCAAGGGCTACCCGGAGTACATCTACTCGGACGGCGACGAGCAACGACGAGAGTCGCTGAAGCTCATCAACCAGTGGATGGAGCAGATCAGGCAGCAGATCGCTGCGGGTCCGGTCTGTGTGAATAATCTGCCGTGCATCACCGACATCGATGTGGTGCCAGTTGGCACGGTCGTGGAGGTCAGCTACCGGTACAACCGTGCGGCTATCTCGCCGGGGTTGCTGTCCTCGTTCTTCAACTAAGGTTCTGTGCGCTACAGTATGGGCTCTCAAAATAAGCATACTCTGGTGGTTTGAGCAATTTGCTCGAACCACCAGGCACTACCCTCTCGCTCATATGCGGGATTTTTTATATTTCTATAACACGGCGAATATCGTGCTGAATCGCTTCACGGCTGCGCATGGTGCCCGATTCAGGATCAATACAGTCGATGGCGGCGTAGTGCTCTGGGTAGAGTTCGGTGAGTTCGGCGTAGCATGCCTTCACTTTTTCGAGATAGTCTGCATCAGATTCATGAATATCGCGTTTACGATCGGTATAGGTGCGAACTGACTTGTCTTTGTTGTCGACGTTCTGCTGAGCAATGACCGGTGGAACGTTGAGGACAATATTGATATCTGGTTCAAGAATACCAAGGATGTTTGTTTCGTAGGACTGAAGTTGATCATAAAATGCACGGCGTATAGCAGTGTCGGCAATTTTGGCGCCCTGATGCGCGAGGTTGGAGCCACGGTAGCGGTCAAGAACGGCGATGCCATCAGGATGTTTGTTGAGCCACGTATCAATTTCCTGAGTCCCGGCCATACGGTCGACAGCAAAAAGCACCGCGGCTACCTGTGGAGGTAGCGCATCAACACTGTCCCCGTAGGCGCCATTAAGGTATTCTTCGACAAATACGGCAGACTCTTGACCGTAGCGTGGGAATGAGGTGGTATAGACAGGACGGTTGGTGCCCGTAAAATACTGTCGCGTCAGCTCTGCTTGCGTTGCCTTACCGGAGCCGTCACCACCTTCGATGACGATGAGTTTCCCGCGAGACATTATTTCATTCCTTCTGCAAGACCTGGGACAACAACCGGTGTCTTGCGCTGGTCTTTATAGGCGCGTGGTAACATGTCGCTTGGCTTCCAGGTACGGATGAGCTCGTCGAGGTTATCGGTGTGCTGGTACTTGCCGCTCATGCCGCCGCGACCATCGCTGTAATCTCCTTCAACGGGGCCGGTTTTATGAAAGATGAGCTGGCCGATGCGTTCACCAACGGGCAAGACGACACTTTCGTGCATGTTGAGGTTGTAGATTTCAAGCGTGATGCGATTAATATACCCCGGATCAACCCAGCCAGCGTCAAAACAGACAGCAACGCCGTTGCGCCCCCAGCTACTGCGACTCTTTACTTCGCAGGCGCCACCGTGGGCACGAATACCAACGAATTCATGCGTGTGCGCTAGGATGCGCTCGCCAGGCCGAAGAACGATAATTGGATGGTCTTTGGGGATGTTGTCGAACAGTTGATAGCCGTGTTTTTCGCACCATTCGGCGTGGGGCATAGCCTCAAGCGGGCCTTTAAAATAACGCTGCACATCAGCTTCATCAAAAGGGTTATATACACCGGCAGCTTCGGGCTGATATTCTTGTTTGTAGAAATAGTGCCCAAGGGTAAAATCGAGGCTTGCCTCTGATACATTATCGGCATTAAATGGCACGCAGACGATTGTTTCATTATTGATCGCTGTCTTAATCTCGGTATTACTGTAAACGCTCACTGACTCCCCTTTTCTGCCGCTGTCTCTATTGCGAATTGTGCTGATGCAATAATATTACTATTAGTCTGGCTGAAATTGCGCAATTCGTCAATGGTGAACCATTTAAAAGTGTTTGATTCGCCGGGTCCAGGCTCGACGTGATTCGTGTCACTGATGAGTACGTAAGACATATTAATATGGCGGTGGCCATTTTGAATTGGATGAATCTCAAAATCAAACGGCAGCGGCAGCGCCCTGTTTTCGGCAGGCCGTTCTGTCACGTTGTGTTTTTCAGTCTCGATCAACGTAAGGTGCTCTCTGGTGATACCTGATTCTTCGCGAATTTCGTTGTACAGTGCGTCCAGCGGTGTTTGATCGAGCTCGATGTGTCCGGCCGGAGGTGTCCAGAGCGGTAAATATTTGTGCTTAATAAGCAGCGTTGTGTCTTGATAGACGATAAATCCCGCGACCGTGAAATCAAATTCACCATCGCGTGTATGAATGTGTGGCATAATACACCTCCCCAGGTAGTAAAATGTTTGTTTTTGATTTTGTACCATAAGTATAAGCTTTTCTGGGCGGGATGGCAAGTGGTCCCCACTTGCTGGACTGCTCGTCGATCTACTCTGCTACAATGAAGATATGAAAAGTATTGTGGTAGCGATGGATAAAAAACGCGGTATTGGCGCTGATAACGACATGATGTGGATGGGTGATATGCCGGCAGATTTGGCACGATTTCGAGCCCTTACGATCGGTAAATCAGTTGTTATGGGGCGTAAAACGTTTGAGTCAATTGGTAAACCACTCGCAAAACGACAAAATATCGTGGTGAGCCGTCGTGGTCCAACGGGTGTTGAAGGTGTGCTGACTGCCCTATCACTGCAATCGGCGTATGCATTGGCGCAGTATGACGTCATGGTGATGGGTGGCGGTGAAATCTACAAACAAGCGATTGATGACATGGATCGGCTGTATGTGACCGAAATCGACGCAGAGTTTCCTGCGGCGACGGTGTTTTTTCCGGAAATAGACCCAGTATTGTGGCAGGAGACCGAGCGCGAACATCACGAAGCGGATGCTTACAATAAGTACGCATATGACTATGTGACGTATGAGAGAACTGCAAACTAGTTCGCGAGGCGTTCTCGTCGTAATGCTTCAAATGCGCCACCAATACCCCCGCGGACTTTCAGCGCGCCGGGGTCTTCTTCGGCGACGGGAAGAATATGAACATGTGCGTGGAATACTGTTTGCCCCGCATCTTTGCCTTGGTTGAATCCAATCGTCTCTTGGTGTGCGTAAGTAACGTTGACTGCGTCACATAATCGCCGGCTTGCGTCTTTTATAATGCGAAAGAGCTCTTTTGTTTCTTCATCGTTTGCCTCTGATGGAGTTTCAATGTGTCGTTTTGAGATGAGCAGACCCGCAGCTTGCTTGGTGTGTGCTCGTTTCTCTGGAGTTTGTAGGACAAGTCGCCAAAAGATGTAATCATAGATTCGCCTCTCTTCTTCGATATTTGCGTCGAAATGACAAAAAATACAGTCAGCCATGGTAGTTAGACGGCAATCGGTGCCTTAATCGGCGGATAGGGATCGTAGCCCTCAAGCTTGATATCGTCAAAGGTGAAATCATCAATATTTTTCACACTTGGATTAAGCCAGAGCTTCGGAAGTGCGCGAGGTGTGCGACTGAGCTGCTCGTCAACTTGTTCAAGATGGTTGAGATAGAGGTGAGTATCGGCGGTAGTATGGACAAACTCGCCAGGAGTAAGCTGTGTGACTTGCGCAATCATACTGAGGAGCAACGAATAGGAGGCGATATTGAACGGTACGCCTAAGAACGTATCGGCACTGCGCTGATAGAGTTGGAGGTCAAGCTTATCTCCGCGCACATTAAACTGAAACATCGTATGACATGGCGGAAGGCCACCAATTGCAACGATCTCATCGATTTCGGCAACATTCCAAGCGCTTACGATAGTGCGTCGTGAGTTCGGATTTGTTTTTAGTGTATTGATGGCTTGAGCAATTTGGTCAATGGTACCACCTTTACCGTCGGGCCATTTACGCCATTGGACACCGTATACAGGACCAAGGTCGCCCCATTCCATGGCAAAATCATGATCAGTTGCTATGCGTGCGATAAAAGCCTTCATTTGCTCTTTCCACTCGGCACTATTCACTTCAGGTATAGGTAGGTTATTTTTCTCAAGGTAGGCTTTAAACGGCCATTCGTCCCAGATATGAACATTATTTTGGGCGAGATATTCAATATTACCGGTACCTTGAAGGAACCAAAGGAGCTCATGAACGACACTTCCCCAGTAGAGTTTTTTAGTTGTCATGGCCGGAAAGCCCTCGGCTAGATCGTAGCGAACCGTGCGCCCAAAGACGCTTTTTGTACCAGTGCCAGTACGGTCACCTTTTTCGGTGCCGTTTCCTTTGATATCACGCAATAAATCAAGATATTGTCGCATACTCCCCTCTCTTTTCTCCTTTTATTGTAGCATGATTATGCTTCTGAACTACTGGAGTGAAAACTGCGACATAAACTGCCAGGCGGTGTCGCGAATAGCGTTATTCCAGATATGTCCACCGCCTTGGATTTTAACGTTCTGAACGGTTGCGTTATGGGCGCATGACTGCCATACGGTGGTTGTAATTGTCAGTGCGGGTGCGGGGCTTGTTTGTGGAAGCGGGAGGCAGTGGTTTTGTTCAGCGCGCCACTGCATCCAGGAGTCTATTGGGGGGAGCTTGCGCGTTGCTGAGCCATAATAGGGTACGATACCATCAGCATCGCCATGTATATTAATAAGTGGAACCGGCTGAGACGGAGTACATCGTGCGTCAGGATAATAGAGCGCTGCCGCACCAATGCCAACTGCGGCAAATGTGTCACTCATTTTGCATGAGAGTAGTGATACGATACCGCCCCCGTTGGACATTCCCATGGCATATATACGAGTACGGTCAACACAAAGCGTTGATTGGATATCAGTTAAGATGGCTTTCGTAAAGGCGATGTCATCGGCGCCTGATGAGTACGGTGCACTTTGCCAAGAGAGTGCGCCATCGGTTCCATGTGTTGGTGACGGGTAGATGGCAATGACGGGTAATTGATTAATGCCCGAGATTGCCTCGCTTTGCTGCCATGTTCCACCCTTGCCTCCGTAATAGAATAGTGTTGGATAATATTGGGTTTTATTAAAGTTGGCTGGCAAGTGGACGCCATACTCACGATTTCCATGAGGGGTTGCTACGGAGAATTGCTTTGTCGTACCGGCTTGCCATGGTGTACGAACACTACACGTTTCGCGTGATATGGCAGCGAGAGTATGTTCAAGGTTGACGGTTTTTCGTCCGAGCTCTTGGTTTAAGAACCAGAGCATTAGTGCTGCGAAAAAAAGGAGCAAACAAACACCGCCCCACGCGATGTGGTGAATATAGAGTTCACGCACAGTGGAGCGGTGTGATGGTTTGACCATAGGGCAAGCTAGTTAACGGTATTCTCTACCTTGATACCAGGACCTTGTGTCGTGCTGATTGCAGTTGTCTTAACGTAGTTACCTTTAAGGCTGTTTGGTTTTTGAGACTGAAGGCTCGCAAAGAATGCGTTGGCGTTTTCGAGCAGTTTTGCAGCGCCAAACGAAACTTTACCGATGCCAAGGTGTACAATAGCTTGTTTGTCGACACGGTACTCAACTTTACCGGTTTTTGCATCACTCACAGCTTTTGCAACATCGGCAGCGACGGTGCCACTCTTAGGGTTTGGCATCAAACCGCGAGGGCCAAGCAATCGTGCGTATTTACCGAGACGTGGCATGTACTGTGGTGTTGCAACCAAAACGTCGAAATCCAGCGTCTCTTTCTCGAGTTGCGCGAGAAATGTCTCGTCTCCGATGATATCAGCACCAGCTTTTTTCGCCGCTGCGTGCTCTGCTTCTGGAGCAAAGACGGCAACACGAATTGTTTTACCAGTACCATGAGGAAGGCTAACGGTTGCGCGAATATTCTGGTCAGCTTGACGTGGGTCAACACCAAGGCGAACATGAATCTCGACACTTGCGTCAAATTTGGCAGGGTTTGTCTTGGTCGCAACGTCAAGTGCTTCAGC
>JASLDG010000003.1 GCA_030146045.1 Candidatus Saccharimonadales bacterium
AATAGATACTATGATCTCGTTGACCAACTCCTTGATCAGCAAGAGGACAACCAACAAAGAGATCCGTCACTGCAACAGAAGTATAAGGAAGTATCTGCGCGACTCAGAGCAGTTCGCTCGCTACGCAGCAGTTGCCAAAGAGACTTCTTCCATCACCAATCTGGTTCGCATCCTCTTCGGGTGCTTGCAGCATGGATACGTCAACGTCTCTGACCACCGCCCACCTTGAGTAGAAATCGCCCACCGGTTTCCTCGGTGGGCGATTTTCATTGTAAAAAATGCCTTTAGCATTGACGCCTCACCAGACCCTCGCGGTATAATAAACATAAGCCGTGTGAGTACTGGGAAACCTTTCTACTTTGCAGGCTTTTACGATTCAAGCTGGTATGCCGCGTGCCCCTGCCAGACTTACAAACAAACGCTACTTCAGGCAATAACAATTCGTGCAAGCGGTGCATGTATTGGCCTTGTAGTTCCACCCCGAATTCCGCATGCTGACTATCTTTTCATGGTCAGTCTTTTTAAACCCAAAATCTAAGTTCAATCTCGAAGGGGGAATAAGAGATGAATACACCTAACACTATCAACACACCAGTCGATATCACTGCCATGCACTTTGGACGTGACATGCGTGCGATTCCGCGTCGTATGGAATACCAGGGCGAAAGCATTGATTTCATCGACAATGGGCTGCGCGCCACTGTTCGTCGGGGAGCACACATCGCTCAGATTTTGACGATGACCGACGGCCAGAGATCGTTTCGTCTTCGAAGCGATAACTATGGCGGCAGCTGGACACTCCTTGGCATTTGCTAGGAGTGTCCGCCAGTTCATCAAGAAGCCCAGCGTGGGTTTTTTTGTTTGCAGGCTTGCAATTCTATACAAAAGAGAGAATAATAACCCTCACTATGAGCGAGATGAACAACACACCCCCCAATTCAATAGATCATCAAGATAGTACATGGCTAGACATCCTCGACGGCCCGCAACCAAACCCATTCACGCAAGGAGCGGCACTTGCGCGCGAGTACGAAGTTATGCTGAATGAACTAGCGACTGAGAGTGATTTTGATAGCCAAATTGGTTACGAAATCATGGCTGAGCTTGATGAAAAAGCAGGGCATCTTTCCACTCCATGTATCGTTACGGGCAACATCATCGAACGAGATTATGCCATCATCGACAGTGATAATGAGCCCGACGAAGACGGCATTATTCAGCAACAATACGTTACAGGAGGTGACCAAATTTTCGTCGAAAACAAAGAACTTACCTCACACGGCTATGTATGTAAGCTTGACACGGACACCGAAACAGCACCATGGCAAGTCTACCATCTTGCGTCAGGTCCAGTCGAACGAGTCGATAATCTTAGCGTTCCCGGAGTAGTTACCTGCTTCGCACAGCGCTACTATCTACTACCAATCGACGGTACGGTCGAGGTCACTCCACAGGAGATAAGTACACCGGAGCCCGACACAGGATCGCTCAGCCTGTACGCCCCCGCGAGTATATCGCACGTTGAAGAGGCAATCCTCAATGCAGATCCACATAACAAACACGACATCCTCAGCACCGCTCTTCGTCGCCTCTCGACTGTCGATATCAATAATGAGCCGAATCTTATTGCCGACCCACAGCTCGTTGGCAAGCTCACGACCTATATTGATAGACTACTTGATCTTGACAAGGACACATTATATGAAATGCGAAAAGAGGGTGTTATTCTTGTGCTCGGTGATGACAAAGAGTCACTGATCGGTGGTGCCGTTATTAACCGACAGCAAGCATTCCATGGTACTGTGACCGGTATTCACGCTGCACGACTTGCGCCCGATGCACCTCTTCAGCTCTGTCTTGGTATGCAAGTACCCACGACTGCTTCGGCTTGGCAATCAATGATCATCCCACTCACAGACTCGCTCTCACTTGAGAAGTGCAACCAACTCTCGATTCACACCAGTGAGTAACACATACTTCATTGACCGCACCACGTAAACCATGTATAACTAGGGACAACATGAGAGGAATGGTCGATATGCAGCCGAGCGTGAGCCAGCACGAAAGCACGTCCGCCGATGTCTCAAACCTATTCATCCCCGAGCGACAGTTTTGGCAACCCGAAGCAGCTGAACGATTTCTTGATGCCGATGGCCGCCCACGCCGCTCGAGCAATGGCGAGCCTGACTTTGAAAAGATTCCTGTACCACTTATCGATGCCGATACGTATCCTATTGTTTCAATTCCGGCGCTTGCGCACGCAATTAAGTCGCTCCATATCCCCGAATATACGTATCCTAAAAAATATCGTAAACGTCTTGCTGACGGATCGGAAGTGATGCAATTTCATCGCGACAATGTTGATCATGTCCAAGAGCAATACCTATACAGCAGTCCAGATACCGATGAGCGACTGAGGTCCTTCTGTTACAACACCGAGAGACAAATGGTCGAGCCCTGGATTGCCCATAACTGCAAAACGCTGTTTTTTGAAAGCGCGCCAGTGCCCGAGCCTGACTTAGCGCATAGCCATCATAAAGGCGCTCTGGTGACCGCGCAGTTTCTCATGGCAGCTGCTGCCCTAAGCCGCTCCAATGCCATCGTGAGCCCACTCCTTATGAGTCGGCGAGTCTCGATCGAATCAGGTGTTGCTATACCAGAGTCGGCCATCGATGAACGTTCGGGCGTTGACCTTCGCGCCAAAGATAATTTTGAAATGCGCTACAAAAAACTCGAGCAAGGCTTTCAAAAAGCCAAGGAGGACTACGCCGACAAAGTCCCGCGCGAGTCGATCTTTTGGTTGTACCGCGACGAAGCACTTAATGCACACCCGAATAATGTCGTGCGCATCCTCGGTACTATCGCCACTGTCACGCCATGGAACTACAGTCGATTTTTCCGCAACAACCTCAGCGGCCATCAGGTCATCCGCGAACATAGAAATACCCTGAGAGAACGAACCCTCAGGGCACACCAAAAAGTAAGAGAACGAGCGTCTTAGTTAATCGCCACAAGCTCGATATCAAATACTAAGTCACTGTTTGCCGGGATGTTTGGGGCGGGGGAGTTGGCGCCATAGGCCTGCTCGGCCGGAATAACCAAGCGACGTACGCCGCCAATCTTCATACCAGGTACACCATCGGTCCAGCCTTTGATCACCTGGTTTAGTCCAAAACTAATGGGACGCCCAAAATCATGTGAGCTCTGAAAAATCGTTCCATCTTTCACTAATGCTCCTGTGTAGTGCGCGGTGATTGTTGCGCCAGTTGGCACCTCATCCCCTGTTCCTGCTACAACATCGACAATTTCAAGTTGGTCAACTTTTTCACGCGGCTCAAAATCCGCCATTTTTGTTCCTTCTAACATATGTAATCTCCTTTCTTTTAGTATATCAGGTAGCGTGCTATAATGAACGTGCCAGTTCGGCAATATCATGGAAAAACATTCTCCATCATACGAACACTCCAACGCCCTGGACTTTCGCGCCGATATCTTGAACACAATCCATCAACAATTACCAGAGTTCGATCTTCCGTCGCAAGACCTTGATGTTATAGTTGAGAATTTACATGAAGTGTATCGCAAGTACGGCAATCCAGCCTCGGAAACCTATCTGCCATATCATAATCATATCCACTCGCTTGATGTACTTAAGCGAGCCGTCACGATCGCTGCGATCCATCAAAAAATTGCCCCTGATCGGATTGATGACCGCACCATTGCACTGACAATGATCGCCGCTTCAGGCCACGATAACGACCAACATGTAGCCGCTGAAAACGAAACAGACGAACAAATCAGCGCGCGTACCATCCGTGATCAAATGTTGAAGCGAGGCTACCCGCCGCACGAGGCCAAGCGCGTCTACGATGGCATTATCGCCACAACCGCCGATCGAAGCAACGGTCATGTTACGCAACCAAAAGTACGAGAGGGGAGTCGTGATCCACTCAAACTCATTGTCGCCATGGCAGATATCCAGTCGACAACCATGGAGGGAAGTATGCGAATGCTGGTCGATGTTCCAAAGCTCTATTTCGAAAGCACGCCACCCACTTCCAATACACTTCACGGCCATATTGTCGGTCTGACAAAATTCCTTTTAAGTCAGTACAGTTTCGTCAGCGATCGAATCGATTCCGTCGCGGGTGATCTTCGATATTACTACGACGAGCCAACTGCCGAGCTCATTGCCGACCAACATCGTGAAGCATTTCGAAGTCATGGCCTCAGCGCAATCCACACTGCCAAACATATTCATGAGCGTGCAGAGCACGTTCAAAACGAACTAAGCAAACGTATCGAAGAAATTCCACGTACGCCTAAGCAAGCAAGTGACATGGCCTGTATCGCACTCCGAGCTGCCATCGAATCACTTTCGCGATAGGTTTGTGGTGGTATATACTGAAAAGAGTATGAATATTGTTTCTATCAAACACTTTGCTATGGATTTCAGTGGCAAACAAGTAATCAAAGACCTATCATTTGATGTTAAGCGCGGCGAAGTCTTCGGATTCCTGGGCAGTAACGGTTCTGGCAAGACAACAACAATTCGATCTCTTCTTGGCATTTACCAGCCAAGTGCCGGGGAGCTCCTGATCGATGGCGAGCCATTCCGAGTCGACGGCGCCGTAAAGCTTGGCTACCTACCAGAAGAGCGTGGGCTCTACAAAAAAGAGTCCGTCATTGATGCAATGGTGTACTTCGGCCAGCTCAAAGGCCTTTCTCGCGACGAAGCCAAGAAGCGCTCATACGCATTTCTTGAACGAGTTAAGCTCGCCGACAAAGCAACGACTCGACTTGATAAATTGTCTGGCGGACAGCAGCAAAAAATTCAGCTTGGCATTACAATCATGAATGATCCTGAACTGTTGATTCTCGACGAGCCAACTAAAGGATTCGACCCAGTGAACCGCCGACTCCTCATGGACATTATCGAGGAACACCAACGTGCCGGTGCAACCGTCATTTTCGTCAGCCACCAAATGGAAGAGGTCGAGCGCCTCTGTGATCGTATTATTCTTCTCAAAGACGGCACCGCGCATGCTTATGGCACTATTGCTGAAGTTCGTAAAAAGTTTAATGGTAAATCGCTCGACGACATCTTTCTTGAGGTATATGGCGATGAAAACAACGAAGCAGAGGAGGCTCGTGATGCATAATCTTGGTACAGTATTTCGCTTCGAACTATTTCGAGCACTCAAGAAGAAGTCTTTTTGGATTTTAGCACTTACATTTCCAGTCATTATCGGACTCGTTTTTGCAATCATCTTCTTCTCCAATAAAGCAACAGACAAAGCCGCCGACGAGGCGCGTCAGCAAAAATTTAGTCTTGCAATTACTGATGAAAGCGGCCTTTTGAATCCTGCAATCACGTCAGCGCTTCACGCTCAAGACGCGCGAGATAAAGAGGGCGCCATTAAGGCGGTTACCGATGGTAAGATTGATGCCTATTTCTACTATCCCCGAGACCTCACAAAAAATAAGATCGAGGTATACGGAAAAGACGTCGGACTTTTTGACAATAGCCGCTACCAGGGAGTCGCTAAGCTGATACTCGAGCAGTCAGTCGCTACACAGGTAAACCCACAAGATGCTGCCGTACTACAAGGCAATGTTAATTACCAAGCAACGACTTACAAAGATGGCAAAGCGTATGATGGCTTTAAAGAGCTCATCGCTCCAGCAATCTTTCTCGTACTGTTTTACTTGTTGATTTCAATGTTTGGTAATCAAATGCTTACAAGCACTACTGAAGAAAAAGAAAATCGCGTCATCGAGATGATCCTTACCACCATTCAAGCACGCACATTGATTATCGGTAAAATCTTTGCGCTCATTGTCTTGGCGCTCATTCAGTGCTTACTTATCCTTGTTCCGGTTCTTGTGGGATATGCGCTCTTTCATGACCAACTTAACTTGCCGAACTTCGATCTAAGTAGCATTCCTTTCAATCCAGAGCGTATCACCCTTGGTGCTATCATTTTCATCTTTAGTTTTCTATTGTTTACCGGAATTCTCGTCGCCATCGGTGCCGCCGCACCAACTGCCAAAGAGGCGGGAAGTTTCTTTGGCATAGCAATGATTTTTATCTTTGGGCCGCTCTACGCCGTAACACTATTCATCTCACGTCCACACGATCCTATTGTCACGACACTATCGTACTTTCCGCTTACCGCACCTATTCCTCTCATGCTCCGTAATGCCGTTGGTAATCTTTCGGTAGGGGAAGCATTCATCGGTATTGCAATCCTTGCTGTCAGTGCCGTTATTGCACTGATTGTCGCGGTACGCCTCTTCCGCTACGGCGCACTCGAGTATTCCAAGATGCTCTCGCTCAAGACACTCTTCGGTAAATAGCACCTCAAGGCGCTTCATGGTATACTATATATATGACAATGGCAACTTCTCACACTTCTGTCGGATGTGTTAAAGCAGCAACCGATATTCTCGGGGATAAATGGACACCTCAATTGTTACGTTTTTTCTTTGATGAGGAGACAGTTCGTTTTTGTAGCATTCAAGAACGAGTGGGAGGCATCAATCCACGTACTCTCTCGGCGCGACTTGATCGACTTGAACAGCAAGGTATCATAGAGCGCGCCTACATTAGCTCAAACACACGTTGTGAATATACGCTCACTTCGAAGGGCCGCGACCTTCTCCCAATTCTCCAATCAATGCAAACATGGAGCGCACAATACGCTATCTAACCGTCTTTTGATTCTCAGTATTCTATCAGCTAAAAGAGGTATGATAAAAATATGAGAGTTTTAGTTATCGAAGATGAGCACAAAATCGCACGCGCCCTTGGCCGCGCATTAGAACAAGAAAAGTATGCTGTTGACATTGTCTACGATGGTGATGAAGGGTACGCGATGGCAACGACCGAGCCGTACGATGTTATGATTATCGATCGAATGATACCTGGAGAGTACGACGGCCTTGCTATTGTCGCGGAACTCCGCAGGCAAAAGATTCACACGCCCGTACTTCTTCTGACTGCGCTCGGCTCCGTCGCCGACAAGACCAAAGGACTCGATAGTGGCGCCGACGATTACCTTGTCAAACCATTTTCACTCGAAGAATTACTTGCTCGCGTACGTGCTCTGCTACGTCGCCCAGTCGAGCAGAAAGACGTTGTTCTTACGGCAGGTGATTTAACACTTGATACAACCACCTTTGAGGTCACACGAGCAGGGCAGGTCATTCGCCTGACGAGTAAAGAATTCGCCCTATTAGAGTTCCTTCTTCGCAATCAAGGTCGCCCTCTTTCGAAGGAGACAATTATCGCCCATGTTTGGGACTATGATGCTGACATTCTGACAAATACGGTCGAGGTATACATCAAATATCTCCGCAACAAAGTCGATGCGCCATTCAAAACACCCCCGCTTATCCAAACCGTACGTGGCTTTGGATACAAAATCGACGTAAAATAGAGTTATGTTTCAATCTGCAACGCTTAAACTCACCGGCTGGTACTTGCTGATTCTTATGACTATCAGTGTATTGTTTAGTGCCGCTATCTACGAGTTAAGTTTTCGCGAAGTCAATGATAAGCTCGAACAACTTCAAACACAACTTGAGCGACGAGATAATGCTACCGTTATACCAAACCCGCTCGATGATACAGAAGCGCCACACAATCCCCACTATACAGCCATGCGTACAACGCTCCTAGGCAACGCACAAGGCAACTTGGTGCTGTCGCTATTCTATATCAATCTCCTTATTCTCATCGTTGGAGGAAGTGCGAGTTATCTACTTGCGCGACGCACCCTCCGGCACATCGAAGCCTCGCACATTGCCCAGTCACGTTTCACAAGTGACGCAAGCCATGAGCTACGGACCCCGCTCGCAGCAATGCGCTCAGAGATCGAGGTCATACTACGCGACCCCAACGTAAGTAAAAGTGAGCTCCGTGAAACACTTGAAAGCAACCTTGAAGAAGTAGGTAACCTAAGCCGACTGTCGCAACTTCTTCTTGATCTTTCCAAGGCAGAGCACGGCGCGATCGCTCTCAGCTCTGTGCATCTCGACCAAATCGTCGAAACTGCCATTGAGCGACTTGGTAAATCTGGGGCACGCATATCAGTCGACCGGCCGGTAACATCGCTGCCGCCCATACATGCAAACGCTACTGGGCTTGAAGAGCTCTGTGTTATCCTCCTCGATAACGCACTCAAGTACAGCCCAAAAGATTCACCCATCACTGTTACGCTCAAGCGTCGTTCGTATCGTGTATTTATTGAGATTACCAATCAGGGTAAGGGTATCAGCCCTCAGGATGCCCCTCATATTTTTGAGCGATTTTACCGTGCCGATAATGCTCGCACAGGCAGCTCAACTGCCGGTTACGGCCTCGGTCTTGCACTCGCCAAGAAGATTACCGAGCTTCATCATGGCGACATCCTTGTCAAAAGCATCATAGATCAAACCACGACTTTTACCGTCGTACTCCCTCTTGACCGTCGCGACTTTGCACCATCTCAGTCCAGCTGGTGGCATGCTATCAAAAAATCCTTTACTCGCGCAAAGGATTCGTTTACAAGAGGGAATGAGACAGGAAACACCTGACCATTCCCGTTACCGCAGCGTGCCGGGACATTATTGCACCTGTCGAGAGACGGTCTGGATTTGCAGAGTCGATTGACTATCCAGCGCGTCAGCAACGGCTGCGTCGTGAGGAATTGCAAGAATACTGGCAAATGTAAGCCGTGCTTCCGTTTCCTCATTCATTTCATCGATGCAGTGAGCAATGTCCTTGTCACTCATAGTTAGTGACTGCCGCTCAACTTTCTGCAGCGAGGGCTGGAGAGGAGCCTCCTCCGTGTGCTGCTGCTTCTGTGACTCACGCCACGCACAGTATGCCGTACACGAACTCATCGCACCATGGAGTGCGAGTCCTGTCACGAGCCAACCGGCCACCCTTTTCAACACCGAGAGAATCATGGTCGTATTTCCTGTCTTTCAACGAGCAACACCAGCCTTACCCTATAAGCTCAACTGGTGATACCTACATCAGAGATGATGTGTCCATACCGTATCACTTCCACACTTACGCGTCAATTATTGTATTTTTCACAAACGCGCAGTAATTTCATGATTCTCTCAGCTTGATCGGGCATACTCATAGATAGTAGCGAGCGACACACCAATTGCTGCTACAACAAACAATAGAATAGAACAATAGGGGGAATCAATTATGAACACCACCGAAATCATTTATCTTAGCAAAAAAGGCATGAAAGAACTAAAGAAGGCAATTTCTCGACTCGAACACGATCGCGGCCGACTACTTGCCGAACTCCATGATCTTGACAAAACCGACTCGCACGATAGCCGCCTTGTCCGTGTCGAAAAGCTGGCATTTCTCGATAGTATCGAAAGCGAGCTCGCCGACAAGCAGACATACCTCGCACAAGCGCAACTTTTTCCGCGTAAACGCAAACGCGACATGCTAAAAGTCGCTATCGGCTCGGTTGTCGAACTGATTGATCAGACAGGCCGGCGTGTCGTTTATACGATTGTTGACAGTATTGAAGCCAACCCAAGCGACGGCCGCATCAGCGCCAAAAGCCCGCTCGGACAGACACTTCTCGGCAAGACTGTCAAAGATACCGTCAGCTGGCGGCCGAACGCCCAGCTCCAGCTGGTACGCATCTCTTAAGAGCCCCACAATAATTCCCATTCCACCCAAAAAGCCCCTCGTACGAGGGGCTTTGGTCGCTTAAAGCAGGAGTCGGGGGAAACGGGATGCGCCTCTTAGGTGAAAAACTATTCACTGCCTTCTGGATCCCTTTTCTTCATACTTATGTATAGAAGTTAAACAAGGAGCACAATTATGACATCATCAACGGTTCCATATCAAACGTTTCCTCAACAAACTGCCCCTCGGGAACTGCAAGCATTTTGTGAAGTGTTTGCATGTTCGGTAGCATATCCGGTGCCTGCCAATCGGGATCCGTATCCCAGTAGTATTCCGCTAGTTCACTGTTTTGGTGCAACGCTCCCTGTATTTCAGTGCAGCGCAGGAGCGTCACGTGCGTAAAGCTCTCCAGCATACCACCGCGAAAGATACGAAAATACCCATGACCATGCACTACGAACGTACCGGAGAGGCCAGTTTGTTCACGGCATACGTCCGCGGCTGTCTGCACCACATCTTCGGTCGCCGTCGGCTGCGCGTGCAAAAAACCAATCGTTCCAAGTAACGGCTGCGACTTTCGACGCACCAACAGCCACGCACCGTCCTCTCTGCGCCTCACTGCGAGGAGTAGTACAGAGTAGGCGCGGTCGATCATTCGGCTCTGCTTTTTAAATGCTCCCTTGCCGACGCGCTTACCTTCGTTAGTCAAACTATAGCTGCCGTCATCATTTTTTACGACCAACCCTGCACGGATGGTCTTTTTTAAATGGTAATCAAAGGCTTTATTTTCAAGCTCATCAGGCTTCAACTCAGAAAACCGCATAGTGTCGGCAAAGGCGAGCGTATAGACGATATTTTTCTGAATATGATGATCGAGCATACCGCACCTAGTATACCAAGTCCATAGTGATAAGCATATACATTTTATAATATAGTTGACATAAACACTACTTTCATGATAAAAACTATCTAATTAAACAAAAATATTATAAAGTAACTTATGTTTATCTAATTATGAGTCGTCAGGCTCAGGAGACAAGTCGTTTTATGAACGCAAAAATCGTTTTCAGCGCATGTGCATTCGTCACTTTGACGTTGGGTGCTGTAGTAAGTGTAGTGCAACCAGCACAGGCTACAATATACGAAGTAGACGGTAAGATTCGAATCTGCCATGCTACTTCATCGAACCCAAACTCAAATAACCCGTATAATAGCCAGGAAGTCAGTACCAACGCTGCAGGTAATGGCAACAATAGTATAAATGGTCATCTTACGCACACAGGTGAAGCTGGTCTTGTAATCTACAGTAATGAAATTCATGCTGAAGCAAAAGCCGACAAAAAAGACTGGGGTGATATCATTCCTCCAACAGATGCACACCCAAATGGACTCAACTGGACTATCGCAGGCCAGGCCGTATGGGCTAATGGCTGTAACTACGCAAACGAAGCAATGGCCAACGTAGACACCGAACCTGCAACGTGTGATGAAGGTGAGAAGCTTGTCTATGGCGCAACCACCAATGCAACCTTAAGCGGCACCGCAAACGGCACATTCGGCCCAGGAGCCTACAGTGTTACTGCAACTGCTAACGCTGGCGCGCTCTTCCTCGACATCACTCCTCCTACTAACGTTAAAGTTTTCAACGGCACACTTGCTGGCGCACTCCCACATCAGCAGACCGACCCAGAAGCTCCTTGCTATGATGAGCCAGGTCGAGGTGGCGAAACACCGGAAACTCCTGAAACGCCAAAAACACCGGAAACTCCAGTGTCAGCACCATCAGCACCGGCCGCACCTGCAGCCCCTGCCGTCGAGCTTCTTCCGAATACAGCTGGAGCTACCACATCTGTCGTTGTAACAGCAGCCGCTGCATTTGCCGGCATCCTCCTTGCTGCCGCATACGCAGTCAAGACACGTATTCTCGCTCGTATGTAATACAGGTAGATCAAACGAAAGACTTTCGTGCACAAATCACTCCACCACATTATGACAAAGATACCGCTCGGTTTACGGGTGGTATCTTTGTACATTCTCGTAGGTATACCGATTGCACTGCCAATACTCCACCAGCAACC
>JASLDG010000025.1 GCA_030146045.1 Candidatus Saccharimonadales bacterium
GTGTTTGATATTGTCAGCAATCTAGAGCATCCGCAGATTTTGCGCCGGTTTGATATATCTGACCGATTACTGAGTGGCAAGCGGCCACATGCGCACAGGGTGACACTGAAGGGTGATACGTTGCTTCAACAACTGCTATGGGGTTGTTTGTTGGGTGAATTTGTCTCGATTTATGGGGCGATTTTGAACGGGGTTGACCCAGTACCAGTACCGCTGATCGAAAAATTGAAACAAGAATTAGCCTAAATAAAAAACAGGGGTGAAACGAGGACGCGCATGGAGCGCGTCGCTCGTTTCACCCGGATGGAAGAAGCTAGACCGTGACGCCGGCGAACAGCCTCTGCAGGTCACCCTTGATGGCGGTACCGCCATCGAACCGGATGAACTTCTGCTGCGGCCTCTGTGCCAGCTGCTGCTGGACTCCCTTGCAGAAGGCGTCGTTGTGCCACACCTCGACGGCATCGATGGATGGGATGTACAGCAGGTTGCCGACCATGCCACGGTCCGATGCGATATCGATGGTGACGATCGACTTATCCCGGAGTTGCAGCTCCCAGATGTGGTGGTAGGTGCGCAGGATGGTCTGTTCTTCGATGCTCAGGATGCGGTCGATGGCCGGCCTGGGGTCGAACGAGTTGGGCGTGTACGTGTGTTCCGTCACCTTGACGGGAAGCGCTTTCAGGTTCGGACCGGCGAGCAGGATCTCGTGACCGAGGTTGATGAACGTGGGCGCGGTGGTTGCGGCGGTCATAACTAGTTTCCTCCAATGGAAGGTGCGCTTGGCCGGATTGCCAAGACTATCTTTTCATTATATCACAAAATTATATATTTGTCTAGTGATACTGACGAAGGGCATCGATAGGATCACGGCGTGAGGCACGGATAGCTGGGTATATGCCAAAGAGGGTGCCAACCAGGAGTGATACGCCAAAAGCGATGCCAGCGATATACCACTCAAACAACGGATCAAACGTCAGCAGGCTGCGGCTGACGGCAAAACCAAGCAAGTAGCCAAGTACGTAGCCGAAGATACCACCGGCAATGCTCATAATAAGTGATTCAATCAGGAACTGTGACACAATCTGGCCGTTGCTGGCACCAAGGGCTTTTCGGATACCGATTTCACGGGTACGTTCGGTAACGCTGACGAGCATGATATTCATAATGCCAATACCGCCAACAAGCAGGGATATGGCAGCGACTGCGGTCATGGTTGCGGCGATTGCGTAAAAGAGCTGACTGGATGGCTGGGCGATGGTGTTGCCTGACAGTACGGTGATATCTTCGCTGCCGTGGTTCTTGGTAAGGCTTGCCTTTACTCCTGAGGCAACACTGGCAAGTTTATCTTCGGAGACAGCCTTGATATCGATCTGGGCAATCTGAGTAGCATCGTGGTTTAATGCCTTGCCGCTTTCAAAATTGATGATTGCTGTGTGGTCGAAATCCGTATTGTTGTAGTTGATAGGCAGGTTGGTAGGTTTAAGAACCCCGATAACCGTAAAAGAGGTGTTGCGAATGGTGAATGTTTTACCAATAGACTGCTCGGTGCCAAAAAGGTCAACTGAGAGCTGCGAGCCAATGACGGCAGTGTCTTGGTTAGTTTGCGGATCGATAAACTGGCCTTGGGCAATAGGAAAGTTAGTAATAGACAGAAGATCGGGGGTAGTTGCAAGGACTGAGGTTACTTTTGGTGTGGCATCTTTTGACTTAACGGTACCGGTTATGTGCATCAGGGGTGCGACAGCAGTGATGTTTGGGAGCGATCGTATAGCATCGAGATCCGATTCGGTCAGAGTGCTCGTGGCGTAGTCATTATTAACCGGAGAGGTAAGATGGTCGATATGGGTGATTGGCTGCTCTTTGCCTGGCCGTACGACGGCGATATTGCCACCGAGTGCACTGACTTGATCACTAATCACCTTGGTAGCACCGCCACTCAGCGACAGAATGAAGGTGATGCTTGCAATACCAATTGTGACCCCAAGCACTGTGAGGCCAGTACGAGTACGTGAGCTTCGAAGTGATTCGAGAGCACCGCCGATATGATTAAAAATGAGTAGGCGCATTAAGTAGTCTCCTTGTCAGCTTTTTTGGGAGTCCGCTTCTTTTTAGTTGGTGTTTTTTTGGATGCTTTGGCAGATTTAGTTGTACGAGCATCGAGGCGCACTTTGCCGGCGGTTACGGTGTTTTTGCTGGTACGGAGTGTCTTGGTGTCGGTATCTATTTGGCCGTCGAGCATGGTAATGACACGACTCGCATAAGTTGTAAGGCTTGGGTTGTGCGTAACCATAATAATAGTATTGCCTCGCTTGTGAATGTCGGAGAGTTCTTCCATGATGACGTGACTGGCCTTGCTATCCAGATTACCGGTTGGTTCGTCGGCAAGGACGATAGATGGGTCGTTGACAAGCGCACGAGCGATGGCAACACGCTGTGTTTGGCCGCCTGAGAGCTGCCATGGCATATAATATTCGCGTTCTGACAGATGGAAATTACTGAGAATTTTGCTGGCAGACTTGAGGCGCTTAGTTTTGCGCATACCTTTATACGTAAGGGGAAGGGCGACATTATCGATAACGTTCAGACGTGGTACGAGATTGAAATTTTGGAACACGAACCCAATGTGGTCACTGCGAATGCGCGCGCTCGCTCGACCGCTGAGCTTGCGGACTGATTTACCATCAAGATTATATTCACCATCATCAGCCCGATCGAGCAACCCAAGAATATTAAGAAGTGTTGTTTTGCCACAGCCGCTTGGCCCCATAATCGCCACGAATTCACCACGTTCAATCTCGAGATCAACCTGATTGAGGACGGTTTGTTCGGCATCACCAATACCGTAGCGCTTGGTAAGCCCTCGGAGTACGATTGCCGGTTCGCTGGTGGCCGCTTTTTTCATATCTAATCTATTATAGGGAGACTTATATAAAAATCGCAACCGTAAGCGGTGCGTGATTTTTGCAACGCTTCCTGCATGGTATAGTGAAAGAGGTATGGAGAGGTGGCCGAGTGGTTGGTGGAGCCGATCGAAATCAGCTGCGCGTTTACGCGCAAGGTGACGAGGAGGCGGAGGAGCGGAAGCCTTGAGGCTGGAGCGATAGGCGCACGCTTGAAGAGGTTTGAGTATTAGTTTGTTAAAATGAGTAATGGTATGGAGAGGTGGCCGAGTGGTTGAAGGCGCACGCTTGGAAAGCGTGTAAACGGGCGACCGTTTCGCAGGTTCGAATCCTGTTCTCTCCGCCAAATAAAATACAGGCCTATTTGGGCTGTTATTTTATCTATTATCTGGAGTTAGGTATTCACAAAAAACTCGGCTGGCTCAGTGTCTAAGGTCTTAGCGAGTTTAAAAACTGTCCGTATGCTTGGCTTTTTTCGCCCAGTTTCAATGAGGGCAATAGTCATGCGGTCGAGTTCGGCCTTTTCGGCGAGACTTTCTTGAGTGTATCCCTTCAGTCTCCGAATAGTAGCAATTCTTTTTCCAAGATTATCAACGAATTCCTTTTCATTTCGTGCCTTCATCACTCTTTAGCATATTGA
>JASLDG010000031.1 GCA_030146045.1 Candidatus Saccharimonadales bacterium
AAGACCGTGTTATCTACCTCAAAAACGCCATGCGCGCACACTTTCCGCCGCACGTCACCCTCAAAATCAACAAACATGGCCATAACAGCCTTGCGTTTCGACCAAAGCTGGCAGAGCAGTATATTCGCGAACATCTTGCAGAGTAGCTACTACTTATCCTAATCTGTTATACTACAGGGATTATGGCTCAGAAAAAGAAAAAAGCAACTGCCACTACGTCTGCCGTTATTAACCGCCGGGCACGGTTTGACTATGAGCTCAGTGATGAACTAGTAGCCGGACTGAGTCTCACAGGGCCCGAAGTGCGAGCTGCCCGTGATGGTCATATTCAACTCAAAGGTTCGTTTGTCACCATCCGAAATGGTGAACTGTGGCTCAATAATGCAAGCTTCAGTATTAAACTCCAGCAAAAAGGCCAACCTGGGGCGCGCACTATCGACACTGCACCGCGTAAACTCCTAGCAAGCCGCAAGCAAATCGATGCACTTGCTGCCAAGAAGCAAACCGGCTTCACTATCGTCCCGACCAAGCTTTTAACAACTGGCCGCTATATTAAACTTGTGATCGCACTCGGCAAAGGTAAAAAGCAGTACGATAAACGAGAGACGCTCAAACGGCGCGACCAATCGCGCGAGGCTGCTCGTGCTATCAAGACTATGTAGCCTGGCAGTAGGGGACATGGTATCATAAATACATGAAGATTTACTCATGGAACGTCAACGGCATTCGTTCGGTGGCGACCAAGGGCGCGCTTGACGCGTTTTTAACCTCCGAAGATCCGGACGTTATCTGTTTTCAAGAAACAAAAGCACACGAATCGCAGCTTGAAATCGACCAAAAAGGCTACCACACGTTTTGGGCAAGCGCCGATAAAAAGGGCTACAGCGGAACCTCTATTTGGAGCAAAACTGAGCCACTTAACGTATACTACGGGCTTCCCGAAGAACTTATCAGCGAATATGCACTTGATACCGATACGTACGGTGACGTATCGGGCGAGGGGAGAGTCATCACTGCGGAATATGACGACTTTTTTGTGATCAGTGTCTATACTCCTAATACCAAGAATGATCTGTCTCGCCTTGCTATGCGTGCCGAAAAATGGGATCCAGCATTTCGAGCATATGTCTCGCGTCGTGCTGAGACCAAACCGGTACTCTTTGCGGGTGATCTGAATGTCGCTCACACTGAAATCGATCTTGCTAACCCAAAATCAAACAAAGGCAAACACGGCTTCACCGACGAAGAGCGCGCTGGATTCGACAAACTGCTTGAAGCCGGATTCGTCGATACGTATCGAGTAGCCCACCCAGACGAAGAAGGTGCATACACCTGGTGGACACACTGGGCAAACGCCCGGGCGCGCAACGTCGGGTGGCGGATCGACTACGTTATGGCGTCAGCAGGTATCGCAGATAGAATTAAGCACGCACGCATTCATCAAAAAATAATGGGGTCAGATCACTGCCCAGTAAGCGTAGAATTATGAGTATTGTAAAAATCATTGCCGGTATTTTAATCGCAGCAGGTATCGCTCTTTGGGTATTTGCCGCTGTGTCATCACCCATTTTACAGGTGCAGATTATCGCACCGCAGCGCGGATTCGGCGATGAACTCACGGTCACAACCACCGTCTACAATGTCGCACCATTCGAAAAAGGTGTTGCCGTCTCGGATAATAGTGCTGTGCCCGTGCTCTTAATCGATGGACAAGAGCCACCAGATGTTGACCATACAAGCATCAGTGAAACAGTCAAGTTTGGACCATTCAGCATGAAAAAAATTACCTCTAAACTTATCCTTAATCAGTCAAGCACGACATCAGCCACCCCGCTTCCGCAGCTGCTTGGGACCGACGCTCGCCAACTTACCGTAGAACCTGGCACGCACAAAGTAAAAGCAGCCTGGGGTGGCCACACGTCAAACGAGACAACCTTCACTGTCAATTAGGAGGAGGGTTCATGGAAACACACCCATACTGGCGTACCCAGCAGCCATCAAAAGCCCTTTTTCCCGATATCGAATGGAGTAAGCCCGAGCAGCGATCTCATGCTGGCCGGCTTGCAATTATCGGTGGCAATAAACTTGGGTTTCTCGCTACACAAGAGGCCTATACTACCGCGCAAGAGGTCGGAGTAGGCGAGGTACGAGTGCTCCTGCCTGATGTTCTCCGTAAAACAGTGCCGTCTGCAATTACCGATGCACATTTTGCTGCAACAAATCCTTCGGGCAGTCTCGCGCGGGACGCGCGTGTCGATATGCATGCCATGGCAGCCTGGTCAAGTGGAGTACTGCTTATCGGCGATGCTGGCAAAAACAGTGAGACGGCTATTCTATACGATGATTTCGCTCGTGATTACAGCGGTCCTCTTACCGTCACTCGTGATGCCTTTGACCTCTTTAAGCCAAGTCTCGAAAGTCTCGCTGAGCGTGACCGCACGCTCCTCGTTCTGTCGTTTGCGCAGCTCCAAACCCTCTTCCGTGGCGTCTACTATCCAAAAATTCTCACCTTTAGCATGCAGCTCCAGCAACTCGTAGAAGCCTTGCATAAATTCACCATTACCTATCCCGTCACACTCACGACTTTTCACCAAAACCAGCTGATTGCGGCACACGCAGGGCAGGTGATAACCATGCCATGGGAAAACCCTATGGCGATATGGCGAGGGAGTATCGCCACGCAGGCAAGTGTATACTGGCTTTGGAACCCTGGTAAGCCGCTTGAGGCAATAGCAACGAGCTTCGGGTCATAATATTGCCATTTCAGCATTAAAATGCTAAAATGTCAAATATGTCAACAAGTGAATACCGTCTGAGAAGCACGCCGAGGCTTTTTGATGATGACCGCGAACTTTACGAAAAAGCATACCGCGAGGGTAATATCCTTGTTCAAGCCAGTATCTCACTTGATACACAAATACAAGAACTAAAAAATAAAATATACAGAGAAGAAGACGGCCGCATCAACCTGTACACGCCCGCGCCCGAGGAAATACATGTCGATACCGACATACTATTTCACCAAGCGATGATTGCCCTTGGCAAGTCAAAAGAAAATAACGTTGGCTCGTGGAACGATTACTTTCGACTCGCTCTACAAGCAGAAATGATACATGAACGGTTACTCGCCGACCTTTTGTTTATGGCGTACGATGGGTTCGATAGACGAAGAGAGTTTTTCAATGGTGTTGCCGGCAAGAACATTAGCATAGTAGATCTTATCCTTACTGTCATTGATAAGAGGTACGGCAAGCACTTTGATCGGCAAGCACTGAGCAGTAACGCGCTACTCAACGAGAGCTTCGAGAGGGAACGGAGCCAACTCCGCGGGGCGTTGAGCGAAGCAACCACCATGGCACTGGCCAACTATTCGCAATCTCCGAGCAAGCTCGCACTACCAGCACGAACATACGGTGACCTCTATCAAAAAACAGATATGGTGTATTACTATACTGACGACAAAACGAAGCAATCGTATGTTGTCCCGGCACAGATAAAAACATCTCGCAGCTCATCATACCAGCAAGATACGTCGCCCGAATATGGGTTCACACTCTATATGTCGGACTATGATGATTCAAGGAATTTCCGACTGGCGCGGCTCCTTGTAGCCCAACACGAACCACGAAACCTTAGCGAAGATGACCAGCACTACCTTGAATCCGCACGAGCGCGTTTTGACGCCGACATCAAGCAGCTACGAACAGAACACCCCGGCGTACCGCTCCATAAGATCATTGAATAACTTTTTACTCACTGGTACCGCGAGCCGGACTTGAACCGGCACGAGCTAATGCTCATCAGATTTTGAGTCTAACGTGTCTACCAATTCCACCATCGCGGCACAAGTGAACAAAAAGGTCCTCTCTTAACAGTCGATTCCGAGCTGTTCAGAGCACTGCTAGATATTGTATACTAAAAAGAGACAGGAATCTAGCCCTATGAAACCAGACGATACCCAATCAGCAGATCGTAATCTCAACGTGCCATCACGTGATGCTGCTGCTAATGTTATTCGTCGACAGCTTGATGCATTGTATTCAGACGGGACCCAGCCCTCAAGAGATATATCCGCTAAAACAAATACCAAGCCATCTACTACTACCGTAGCCGCAGAACCACCAGCACAGCAGCAGGCAGAAACAAGTCAAAAACAGGCGCACCAATCCAGCTCACCGGCCAACTGGCAACAGTACCATAGCGCTTGGCAGGACTACTACAAAGAATACTACGAACGGTATTATGCTGGACATGTTGAACGCGTTATTAAGGAGCGAGCTCCTCAGGAAAACAGTCCATCTCCTGTAAAGTCAGACGACGAAGTGACCAAACTCCAAGACAAGCTCCGCCTCAAAGTTGTTGATAGCGCCAAAAAAGCTCGAGGGAGCCGTCATTTTGTTCCGGTGCTTGCAGCTGTCGTTGTGATGGCGCTTTTCGGCTTCCTCCAATACAACAGCCTCCTTATAGGAACCGTTCAAGCATATGTCAGCCCCGGAGCTATTAGTCCGCAGAATATCATTGTTGACCCTACTGCTGCGACCAAAGTAGGGCCAGAGCCGCGATTAATCATCCCGAAGATCAATGTCGACGTGCCCGTAGTGTACAACGTCGCCAATACACATCAAGCACAGATGGCTGCGATGGAGCTTGGTGTTGCACACTTTGCCGTTCCCGGTGCTGAGAGTACACCGGGACAGATTGGCAACACCGTCTTCGCCGGACACTCAAGTAACGATATCTTTGGAGCAGGGGATTACAAGTTTATCTTCGTCCAACTCGACAAACTACAGCCTGGTGATACTATTTACGTCAACTACCAAAGCACGCGCTACACCTACGTTGTCACAAAACATGAAGTCGTAAAACCTACCAATGTCCAAGCCCTTATTTACCCAACTGAAAAGCCCATGCTAACACTTATTACTTGTACGCCCATAGGCACGGCGACCAACCGCCTCCTCGTGACTGCGGAACAAGTTTCACCTGACCCCGCTAAAGCAGCACCAGCGACACCATCAACGAGTGGAAATGGCGGCGGTATGCCAGGCACGTCGCCGACCGTCCTTGAGCGCATGTTTGGCAATAACGGCTAGGGCTTTAATTCAAAATGAGTCGAGCGCGTACGAGTGTTGGACCATTCTCGGTCTCAGCAAATCCATAGAGATAGGTGTCATCTGCGCTTAAGAGAATTGCCTGGCCTTCGATGACCGGCATAATATCTTGCTGGTTTGCACCGTCAAACTCGGCAAGCCGCAACATACCCCCGCGGTCGCTCACTGCTAAGAAATCATCGAGCCATACTTGTGGGCGAGCAACAGCTTGTGGCTGCGTAAACGTCGTCGTGTCTGTTTTTACAAGCTCAATATCAAATGTCGTATATCCGCTTGACTGCGTAGCAATTGCAAAGCGGCCGTTATAGCTAACTCTAATATCACTCGCCGGTTCAGCCAAATGCACCTCAGCAACCTTTTTCAGCGTTGATTTCGCATCCGCCTTCGGTAACATACCCTTATATATTGTCATTGATTGATTAGCGGTCACCGTCACATAACTCACGCCAAAATATGAACTAAGCGCAGCATGCACACCCGTAGTACCAACGGGAAATGTATACAGTGTCTGTGGTGCATCCATATTAACACGACGATACCCAACCATTACATCGCCGGTCTCACCCGGAAGGGTCGTGTAGAGCATTGTCGACTCAGCAGCAACTGAGAATTCAGCTACATTTTCAGCAAGCGGCCCCGAAAGAGCCGTGTCGCTATCGATACGGAGGCGCCGCACGATATTATCGGCCGTTTTTACAAAAAACTCACGGCCATTATTGGCGCTAATCTTGACATCCGTCAGCTCAAGTCCGGCCTTTGCCGTCAAGTTAACCGTTGCATTAATATCATTACGGTCAATCAGTAACCACTCTACGCGATTTGTATCGTACACACGTTTCACGAGAAGTCGGTTATTATCAGCATTCCACTCCACGAGACTATACTGAGATGCAATCGCCGGGTCGGTGATCGCAGACGCTGGAATGACAAGCGTTGTATATTTTGGCGTCGACGACCCAAGGTCAACCAACGTAATCTCAGGCTTAGCCGCATCGACCTGCACAGCAAGCCATTTTTTATCACGCGAAGCAAGACTTCCCGTAAGAGAAGGGAACGAGTGAAGCGACTCTGGGGTAATTGATTTAGGGATCAGACGTGCATAGCTCACCCAACCAATTGCACCCGGACGTACCGTAATCGACTTCTGCCAGTCGCAGTACCCATCACGCGAGAATGTCACGAAATGATGCGTCGCATCAACCGATGACTTGCTTGGCGTGCGTGACCCAAGCGTCACCCCGTCAAGCGTGACTGTTGCGCCACTCGGCGTGCTTGCAAATTGTAATAGGCCACCCTGCTCCAAACGACCATCTTTTCCATTGTAAGAGTAACCAAGGATAATAAAAATAGAAATCGTTACAATCACAACAACAGAGAGAGTCATGAGTGAATAGACAAAAATACGAGCAAGAAGCTGGCGTTTTGATGAATGTGGATGATACATAATCTTCTTTAGTATATCGCACTCATCATAAAAAGTACTTGCAAAAAGACATCTTCCTGCCGTAAGATAAAGATAATAGCCAAAACCATAAGCGGTGGCGAGCTAACTAAACAGGGTAGTAGGGAAGAGTATGAGTCAGACAAAAAGCATCACTATTAATGGTCGCGAATACGACGCACATACAGGGCTGGCACTTGATGTGCAGCCGTTACAATCAGTACAGCCAATTACCACCCGCGCACGCACCGTTTCATCCCACTCCGCACGAAATATTCACAGCGTAGCAGCGCAGCGTTCGCAAACGCTCAACCGACGAGCTCTCACGAATCCTCACAATAAAAAACATGCGGAAGCTACCTCGGGTGTGTTAAAAAAATCTGTATCCATTCCAGTTAGCTCAGAGAAGCGCCCTGAAATCGTCCATAACAAACGAGCCACCCCACACGCACATCAGCCGTCTTCCCATACAAGTAATCATATCAGCCGTTTTGCACCCCATCCTGCACCAAAAGCATCTCATCCGGTTGCCGATATCGCTCCAGCCGTTTTGCACCCACATGTTCAGAAAGCACACGGGATTAGCCACATCAAAGCTGAAAAGCCACTTGCTGACGCGCCCACAAAGAGGCTCACGACACGCGAAGCAAAACAATCCACCATTCAACAAGCCCTCCATAATACGTCTGTCAACCAGGCTTCCCCCGCTAAACACCATCCACTGAAGAAACATGGCCGTCCTCGGATGGCAGGTGTCCTTTCCGCTACACTCGGTCTAGTTATGCTTGGCGGATACTTTACGTATCTCAATATGCCAACCATCTCGACTAAAGTAGCAGCCGCTCAAGCTGGTATCGATGCCGACTATCCAACCTATCGTCCTGATGGCTACAGTCTCCGTGGCCTCGTCGGCTATCAGCAAAATGCCGTCACCATGAAGTTTGCCTCCAACAGCGGCCCTCAAAGTTTTACGCTCAATCAATCAAAGAGCAACTGGGACTCATCAGCACTGCTTGATAATTACATCGCGCCACGTACCGGAAGTGACTACATTCCATACACCGAACAAGGTCTCACCATCTATACCTATGGCAATAATGCCGCTTGGGTCAATGGCGGCATTCTTTACACTGTTGAAGGTGACGCTCCGCTCTCGAATGAACAGCTTCGCCATATTGCAACAAGCCTTATCTAGAAACTCCGTCTAGAATACTCGTCAACATTCTTGTCATCTGTTAGAATAGGGCATATGTCTACTATTCGTACTCGTTTTGCTCCAAGTCCAACTGGCTATATTCATGTCGGCAATGTTCGCGCCGCGCTTTTCCCTTGGCTCCTCGCTCGTCAACAAGGTGGACAATTTATCTTAAGGATCGAAGACACTGATCAGGCACGCTTTGTTGAAGGTGCCACCGACATCATTCTCGATACACTCACATGGCTCGGTCTTGACTGGGACGAAGGTCCGCGTGTCGGCGGTAACTATGGCCCCTATTTCCAAACCGAACGACGTGCCATATACCGCGAGTGGGCGCAAAAACTCGTCGATAAAGGACTCGCATACGCTGATCCGTACACCCCCGAAGAAGTGCAAGGATTCCGCGAAGAGGCAAAAGCATTAAAAAAACCATTCCTCTACCGAAATCACCGTCCCGAAAACCCGCCCGTATGGGATGGAACGCGGCCGTTACGCCTCAAAGTCACAAATGTTAAACGGTATACCTGGCATGATCCAGTCATGGGAGACCTTTCAGCTGGCGAAGAAGTACTCGATGACTTCATTCTCATAAAGGCTGATGGCCTCCCGACCTATAATTTTGCTCATATTATTGATGACTACGAGATGGGAATCACTCATGTCATACGTGGGCTTGAGTATATTTCAAGTATTCCGCGTTACCTATCGCTCTACGAAGCGCTTGAAATCACACCTCCTGTTCTGGCATGCCTACCGCATATCATGGCGCCAGACGGTAAGAAAAAGCTTGGTAAGCGTGATGGCGCAAAAAGCGTGACCGATTACCGTACCGACGGTATTTTACCCGAAGCAATGCTTAACTTCCTCGCAAGCATGGGCTGGAACGACGGTACTGAACAAGAAATTTTCTCACTCAGTGAGCTAGTCGAAAAGTTCAGTCTCGAGCGTGTACAAAAAAGCGGTGCACGCTTTGACGAACAACGTCTCCTGTGGATGAATGGACAGTGGATCCGCCGCCTCAGCCTCGATGACCTCTATACGCGAGTAGAGAAGTACTGGCCCGAAGCCGCCAAGACAGCAGACGAGACAGATAGAAAACGTGTTCTTGCGCTCGTACAAGACCGGCTTAAAACCCTTGCGGAACTTCCTATTATGACAACGTATTTCTTTACTGCGCCTATTCCTGATTGGGATATGATCACTTCTAATAAGCAGCTAAAGAAACTCTCCTCCGAGGAAATTAAACAATTACTCACCACAAGCCACGATATGTTAGCAAGTGCTGATTTCGCATCAGCCGAAGCAATACAAGAGACGCTCAATCAACTCCTTGACACGACGGGGCAAAAACCGGGGATTCTTTTTAGCCTTATTCGCTTAGCTGTCTCATGGGCACCATTCAGCCCGGCACTCAATGAAACTCTTGCCGTCCTTGGCAAGCAGGAAACCCTCGATCGGCTCACTGCTGCGATCGCTGCATAGTTTTGCTATAATAGTGCTTACGCTATGCTACATAAAAAAGCGCACCCTAATTCCGTCTACCATTTATCGCGCCGCGCTCGTTTCTTGGCATGGATTCGACAACATTATCGACTCATAGCCATTGGCACGTTCATTCTTCTCGTTACAATCGGTCTTAGTTTCATTCTTTTCTACAAAAAACCGGTGAAACAGGTCATCCACACACCGACAGCCGAGAAAAAGGTTGCTCCACCAATCGTGTACTATTCGCCACTCACTGGAGAAAAGGTTGACAGCGAAGCAGCAACTAAGCAAGCAGCGACAGCAATCATGATCGAAAATAGCCCCGATGCACGGCCACAATCAGGCCTCAAGCCGGCCGGGGTTGTGTTTGAAGCAATTGCCGAAGGAGGTATTACACGTTTTCTGGCGCTCTACCAGCAGCAAAAACCTCAACTTATCGGTCCGGTTCGTAGTCTGCGTCCCTACTATATCAGTTGGCTCAAACCGTTTCAGCCAAGCGTTGCCCATGTTGGCGGCAGCTTAAACGCGCTCAACGAAATCCGCAATGGCTCCTACCGCGATATCGATCAGTTTTTCAATAGTCAAACCTACTGGCGCGCCACAGACCGTTATGCACCACATAATGTCTACACGAGCTTCGCCAAGCTCGATACGCTCAACGTCGCCAAAGGATACACTGAGTCAGCGGTAACTGGCTTCGCACGCAAAGATCCGTCACCGAGTAAAACTCCAAATGCTACCAATATTGACGTAGCAATCAGTGGTCCGCTCTATAATAGCCATTATAATTACGACCCAGCTACCAATACCTATCTCCGATCACAAGGAGGAGAAGCGCACCTTGACCGAGAAGCCGGAAGGATTGCGCCTCAGGTTGTCATTGTGCTGCGAGTTGCCATGACATTACAAATGGAAGATGGCTATCGTGAACAAATTACGACAACAGGGAGTGGAGAGGCAACGATCTTCCAGGATGGGGTTGTGACAGCCGCCACTTGGCGCAAAGCCGATGCCGCAACACAGCTCAGCTTTACCGATACCGAAGGTAAGCCTATACCACTTAATCGTGGACAGACCTGGATCACCGCTGTACCAACAAACCGAGGAGGAGTCACATGGCAGTAACGCGATATCTTGAACAATTCGAACGACGGGCATTTATTACCATAGCATCTGTTTCTCTAGGCGCTGGGATACTCGGTAGTATCTTGCTTGTATGGAGTGATGTCTACGACTTTAATTCAATACCATTCTGGATTAGCGGTATTGTCATCATGCTCCTTTTTTTCTGCACACATATGTGGCTATTCTGGTGGACACACCAGCCGTTTCGCGCCACGATGAAAACGATTGCATTGATCGAGTCATCTCAGCCAGTAAGCAACCAAGCAATTAAAATTCCATCTCATGACACAGCACTTGTCGCCGCTTTAACGCCTCTCCTTGAACCTCCTGTTACAACGTTACCGCAACCCGCCAAGTCACCTTCACACCATAGTGACCTCTTGTCACTCAGCCTTGATCAATCGATGATCGGCATCGTTGCACTGAATGCTAATCATGAGATCGTTTACCACAATAAACAAGCTCCTGTCGTTATGGGCACTGATAATCATCTTCGGCTTGACATTACCGTACATGACAATGAAAAAATCACGCATTGGGTCGAACGGCGTAGTAAAAAATCAGCCCATGCGAGTCATGTCTGGACACGCATTGCTACTCGTCCACTCGGTGAAGAGGGGAGGAAGATTTATGATATTGCCGCCTCTTACAGCAAGGGGCTTGCGGCTGAGACGATCTTCATCTTCTTTGATCGTACCGAGGACTATGCGCCTGAAGAAGATCAGCTCGACTTTATCTCGTTTGCAGCGCATGAGCTTCGTGGCCCAATTACGGTTATTCACGGCTATCTCGACGTCCTCGAAGAAGAGCTTGAGCCAAAACTTGAAAAGGATCAAGCTGCGCTACTTGACCGCCTTATTGTCTCAACTAATAGGCTTTCGAGTTATATCAATAACATACTCAATGCATCAAAATATGACCGTCGTCATTTTCAAGTTCACCCAGTTGAAACGAGCGTCGAAGCCATCTATGCGACGATCAATGACGACATGCAGCTGCGAGCCACATCGCAAAATCGACTCCTTAGTATCGATATTCCTGCAGATCTTCCTAAGGTTGCTGCCGACAAAAACGCCATTAGCGAAGTATTCTCAAACCTTATCGATAATGCTATCAAATACAGTAATGAGGGTGGTCACGTCACCGTCTCCGCCAAGCAAGCTGGTGAGTTTATAGAAGTATCAATTACCGATCGTGGCATCGGCATCCCGTCGAACGTTCTTCCGAATCTGTTCCATAAATTTTATCGCTCACACCGCTCGCGCGAAACCGTCGCAGGCACCGGTATCGGTCTCTACATTTGTAAAGCCATTATTGACTCGCATGGTGGTAGTGTTGGCGTACGAAGCACTGAGCGAAGCGGATCGACCTTTACCTTTACTCTTCCGCTGTACGATTCGGTTGCCAAAGATCTCAAATCAGGCCATAATAAAAACACAGTGCTTGTACGACACGGCAGCGGCTGGATTAGAAATCATGCGATGTTCAGAGACTAAGGGGAGGCTTTTATGGCTATAAAAACAATTCTATGTATCGAAGATGACCGGTTTATCGGCGAAATGTATGTTCGTAGCCTCAAAAAGGCTGGCTACGAAGTTGATTGGATGGTTGGAGGTAACGATGGTCTCGTTGCAGCACGAAACAAACCCTATGATTTAATTTTGCTTGATATCATGCTTCCAGAACGACGCGGTAACGAGATTCTCGCTACGCTTCGGAGCGGGGAAGACGGTGACCTCATTCCTAAAAGCAAAGTTATTGTTATGACCAATTTTGAACAAGACGAAGAATCGCGCATGGCAATGGAGCATCACGCGGACGCTTACCTGATTAAGGCTGAGATCACACCGCGCAAGCTACTTGCTGTCATTGAAGAGCTAGACAAATAGAGGAGGAGCTGCTACAATATCTCGTGCAGCAACGGTTTTGGTCTTATCGTCTAACGGTTAGGACACCAGGTTTTCATCCTGGCAATCCGGGTTCGATTCCCGGTAAGATCACCAAGAAAATAACCCCAACCCCGGTTGGGGTTATTTTCTTGGATACTACTGAGCCAGCAAATCAAATCCGAACTTGGAAACCGCAAAGTGACAGACTCTGGCGCTCAATAGCAAGGAGCGAGTCAGGAACGCTGTCTCCTAGCTCTCGTGGGCGGGCGGACACGGTATTACCTTAGTTACTCCCGATATAAGATCAAGCTCCAGACAGGCAAGTATCTCATCACTTCAAATTCCACTCTTGTCGCAGTTACTCGCGTCCGCTATAATAACCATAAACACGTCAGCTGTTAATAAGGGGAATCGGCATCAAACCACTGACACTTACATCGTTCTGGCGCCGTCGCATATGCGATGCGGTTATTTTCATCTCTCTTCTTGATGTCGCATTATTTTCTTATGCCTACCTCACGCACGCATCGTTTTTAACTGCCGACATGCTCCAAGTAACGCTTGTTGGCGTTTTTGCAGCCTTGGCGATCACAACAGCGCTTGCCGCTTATCTTGTCGTGCCAGAGAAGTATAAGTCCACTGTTTTTCTTATCTCTTATATCTTCCTCATCATAACGACCGGGCGTATCACCGACACGACGGGCAGCATGAACTCTCCATTCATCGCCACATGGATCACGGTGCTTATTTTCTCGGGTATCTTCGGTATTCGTATGATTATCTTCTTGTTCGGATTTGTAACACTCAGTGTTATTTTTGGCACGGCCGCGGGATACATGAACGAAACACTATTCACGCAAGTACTACTCGTCAGCTATCTGCCGGTGTTCATTAGTTATTTGCTGTGGCACAGCCAATCAGGGGCAGTCAATGCCAAAGATCGCGCTTACTACGATCTTGCAAACGAGTTGAATCAAGTCTCAACTAAGGCGGAAGTCGTTATTAACGCCATTGGCGATGGCGTGATTGCCGTCAACAATAAAGGGAGTATCGATCTTATTAATCCAGCGGCGCAACGAATCACTGGTTGGAAAAAAGAAGACGCGGTCGGGCAGGACTATCGAACAGTGCTCGCGCTTCTTGGAAGTGATAGTCATGAGCTCCCTAAAGACAAAGACCCTGTCTTCGCGGTTCTTACAAACAATCAGCAGCAGCGCACAAGCGATCTCTCGCTTAAAACAAGTTCCGAAAAATCCCTTTCTCTCTCACTCGTCGCTTCACCTATCGGGAGACTCGGCTCAGGAGCAATCGTCGTATTCAGAGATACCACCAAGGAACGTGCCGAAGAACATGAGCAAGCGGAATTTATTAGCACCGCAAGCCATGAAATGCGCACCCCTGTGGCATCGATCGAAGGTTATCTTGGGCTCGCACTCAATCCCGCAACCGCCACTATTGATGACAAGGCTCGTGATTTCATCACAAAAGCACACGAGTCAGCCCAGCACCTTGGTCGACTCTTTCAGGATCTTCTTGATGTCAGCAAGGCTGACGACGGCCGACTTTCAAACAATCCTAAGGTCATTAACGTCGTGAGTTTTACACAAGGCATCATAGAGGATCTCGCCCCCAAAGCTGAAGCAAAGAATCTCCGTATCTTCTTTAAGCCTGTCACGAATCCTGATGAAAAACTTGGCGGCCTCCCTTCAGTCACGCAAATATACTATAGCCATGTTGACGCCGACCATTTCCGCGAAGTCCTATCAAACCTCATTGAAAATGCCATTAAGTACACGCCGCAGGGTGAAGTAGTAATTGATATTAATGGTGACGATTCGCATGTCGTCGTCAGTATTTCCGATAGTGGCATTGGTATCCCTGCCGAAGATATTCCGCATCTTTTCCAAAAATTCTACCGTGTTGACAATACAGACACTCGTGAAATTGGCGGCACCGGGCTTGGCCTCTACCTTTGCCGTAAACTTATTGAAGCTATGGGTGGTCGCATATGGGTCGAAAGTGAATACAAAAAGGGGAGTACCTTTTTTGTTGAAACGCCACGCATGAGCCACGAAGAGGCAAATGCACTCATTGAAGGCGCTCTCGAAGATGATGCACCAAAAATAACTACTAAAAATAGTACCTATATTGAATCACCGTCTCAGTCACAGGGCGATACTTCAGTGAATGCTATGACGGTTCTCGATACAGCTGCTGCGCCTGCTCCAGTGGCCACAGCTCCAATCGTTGCTCCCACGCCGCCAACCACACCGTCGCCGATAACACCCAGTTCGCCTATACGCCCTGTGGCATCGCCAACCACACCGCAAGCACCAATTACACCTCTTTCAACCGTCTCATCCGGAGCAACCCCACCTATACGTTCATCGCCAACTGTCTCACTTCCCACACGGCCACCCGAAAGACAATCATAAATAAGCATAAGGGCTATAGCATTTTAAATTAGTATTTAGTAAAATGAGGATAATATGACAAAGATTTTATTGGTAGAAGACGACAAAAGCCTGCGTGAGATTTACGGTGTGCGTCTCCTCGCGGAAGGATACGATATCGTTTCTGCAGGTGATGGCGAAGAAGCGCTTGCTATGGCCATCAAGGAAAAACCTAACCTGATCGTGAGCGATGTGATGATGCCAAAGATCAGTGGCTTTGACATGCTTGATATCCTACGCAGCACCACCGAGACTCGTGATATTAAAGTTATCATGATGACAGCGCTCTCAAGTGATGACCAGCGCACGCGAGGTGAGCAACTTGGCGCCGACCGCTATCTTGTCAAATCACAAGTTGGCATCGAAGATGTCGTTCGTACCGTGCACGAAGTGCTCGGCGACGGAGGAGCAGCTGCGCCTGTTGCGGCTGGCACACTTACACCGGCAAGCGCCGAAGAAAGCGACGAAAATCTCCCGCAGCCAACTGCACCATTTACCTCTGATCGGCCAGCCACACTTGGCGAGGACGCACTCAGCGCCGAAGAAAGTCCCGAAGCATCAGAAGAGCTCAAGAATCAAATAGAGCAAGAATTACAGGCACCAACAGAAAAGGTAGCTGCAAGCCAGGTTGATGAGGTCAGTCCCGAAGAAGGCGAACCTGCTCCGTCTAAGTTTAAGCAGCCCGACGTTGTCATTACCGAGCATCCTACAATCACCCCAATCCATGGCTCGGCTGCAGCCACTTCCTCCACTGCAAACGATGACACTGCCGCTCCAGCGCAGCCACCGCAAGCTCCTACCAATGCTCCTACTGCGCCAGCAGCACCTGCTCCCGCCGTCGCGGATCCAGCTCCAGCTCAAGATGCCGCAACAGGCGATGATAACGATGATGACGACGACACGATCGCTCCATTACCTCCTCAGCCAACCGCGTCACAATAAGGTAATTGTATGGGCCCGGATACAGAATCAGTTCGCTTGAACAAATATTTAGCACTGCAACTCGGCGTATCCCGCCGAGAAGCTGACGAAATGATCGAAAATGGCCTCGTACTTGTTAACGGTGAAGTTGCTACTCTTGGTACCCAGGTAACTCCAAATGATGAATTAATCGCACGTGGACAACCAGTCCAGGGTGGTGTGTCATTTATTTACGTGCTTTTTAATAAGCCTATAGGGTATGTGTGTTCGCGCAGCCAACAAGGCAATGCGCCAACAATCTATGATATCCTTCCTAAAAAATATCATGCACTCAAAACAGTCGGACGTCTCGATAAAGATAGCAGCGGCCTCATACTGCTCACTAACGATGGTGATTTCTCTCACACCATGACACATCCGATCTATAGTAAGACAAAAGTGTATGGTGTTCATCTTGATCGTGACCTTGAGCCACTTCACCAGCAAATGATTAGTGATCGAGGTATCGGCCTCGAAGATGGCGTCAGCAAGTTCGAACTCGAAAAAGTTCTCGATGACCGCCGAGATATGTGGCGTATCCGCATGAGCGAGGGTCGCAACCGCCAAATCAGACGCACATTCGCAGCACTTGGCTACACTGTTACCGCACTCCATCGCACCGATTTTGGACCATATACAATAGGTAGCCTCCAGCCCGGTGAAATCGAAGAGACTATTAAAAAGTAGTTTGTAAATACTACTAATATCTGTTATAATTAGAGGATATGGCTTCAAAACTCCCTACGGTAGCAATCATCGGCCAAGCGAACGTTGGTAAAAGTTCGCTTTTTAACCGTATGGTACGTGCGCAGCAGGCAATTGTCGCTCGTGAAGCTGGCACCACCCGCGACAACGTACTCGGTAGGGTAGAATATAATTACCACCAATTCTGGCTAGTAGATACTGCCGGCCTCAAAGACCCTGATGATGAGTTCGAGGCAACAATCCAAGAGCAGATTACCGAAGCTGCTGACGCCGCTGACGTCATCCTCGTGGTTGTTGACAGCACTCAATACCCAAGTGATGAAGATCGCCTGGTGGCTAAAAAGGCTCTCAAAAGCAAGAAGCCCGTCATCCTCGTGACGAACAAAGCCGACCTCAAGGGCGCACTCCATAACGACGAATTCAAACGCCTTGGTGTCAAAACGATTATTCGCACAAGCGCTGAGCACAAAAGTGGTATCACCGATGTGCTTGATGCCGTTATCGAACATATCCCAGCCAAAAGTGAAGAGGTTGCCGATGATACACTCCGGATCGCTTTGATCGGGCGTCCAAATGTTGGTAAAAGTTCATTATTCAACACGCTCGCTGGCAAGCAGCAGGCTATCACCGCTAATATCGCCGGTACAACGCGCGATGTCAACCGTGTAACGGTGAAGTTTCAGGGAAGAGATATTGAAATCCTCGATACGGCTGGTATGCGTAAGCCCGGTAAGCAAGAGGTTGGTATTGAGAAATTCTCCGCCCTCCGTGCCCTCCAGGCCATCGAGCAGGCCGATGTCTGCTTCCTCCTGATGGATGCTAATGAGCTCAATACCGCACTTGATCAGCGCTTGGCAGGAATCATCGCCGAAAGTGGCAAAGGCATGGCTATCGTGGTCAGTAAATGGGATGCTGTCGAAGACAAGGATGACAAAACGCGCGATTACCTTGCAAGCAAAATCTCCTATGCATTCAAATTCACCCCATGGGCACCCCTTATATTTACCAGTAGCGTCACCGGCCAAAACGTCACTCGATTATTCGATCTTGCTCTCGATATCGAAGCACGTCGTCACCAAACCACCAAAACCCGCGTCTTAAACGAACTCTTGCAGCGTGCCGTACAAAAGCATCCGCCGGCAGGACTTAAAAATACCCATCCAAAACTCCGCTATATCGTCCAGACCGATGATAATCCGCCATGGTTCGTTATTCATGGCTCGAATCTTAAATTTGTTCACTGGAGCTACAAGCGTTATCTCGAGCGCCTCATCCGTGAAACGTATAACTACGCTGGCAGTCCCATCAAATTCAGCTATATTGATGAAAAGCAGGTGAAGAGCAATAAAGAGCGTATTGAACAAGGTAAGGCACCTGTCACCAAAGCCTACAAACAAGCCAGAGAAGCTGAAGTACACCAAGATAGCGAATAGTCGCCAGGAGGGTATCGATGAAACTTATTTTTGCTCAAGGCAATCCCGGCACCGAGTATACACGAACTCGTCATAATGTCGGCTGGCAATGCCTTGACACACTTGCAGATGGTGCAATTTTCACACCCAAGCCAAAGTTTTTCGCCGATATCGCAGAGATTACTCAGGCAGGCGAGAAATGCCTCCTTGTAAAGCCCCAAACCTTCTACAACGAAACTGGCCGTAGCCTGCGCGCCATTATGGATTTCTACAAGCTCTCACTCGACGACGTCCTCGTCATCCATGATGAACTCATGCTCGAATTCGGCAAAATCCGTGTCCGCCACAGCGGTCGCGACGCCGGCAACAACGGACTTAAATCACTTAATAGCCATGTTGGCGAAGATTTCACGCGCATCCGCATAGGGATTGCGACACCGCTCAGGCAGCAGATGGGTGACACCGCATTCGTGCTCGGTATCTTCAACGCAGACGAACAAGGCTTTCTCGACCGTGAAATAATTCCGTCCATACTCACACTTATACGTGAATTTATTACCTCTGAACTGCCAGACCACAGTTTGACATTAGCGACAAAAGAATAAACCCCTGCCTGTGAAAGGCAGGGGACGGTGGGATTTCCACCGATTTTAGGTTAGCAGTCCGGCGTCAGCTGCTGGGCGACCTGCTCGTCAAACCAGCGGGTCTTCCAGGCATCACTCGGCAGCCGTGCCGCCATAACAATACAGCAGTTGACTGCACCCACAGAGGCGCCAGCGTACTGGCGAGCGGCGTATTCGTCCAAGTACTTACGTACCGGCGTCGAGAACGCGAACATCACCTGGTCGATCAGTGCCTTCCAGATGGCCTGACCTTCGTCGCCCGGAGCAGGCCTAACTGCATGCACGGTCAAACTCCCAAGCGACCGGTCGTACATGTCCATCATGCCAGGTAGATCCTTGCGAATCGCCGCCACGATGTTCTCGAGCGTTTGGCTGTCGAGTTCGCGAGCTGATGCGGTACGAGCTTCGTAGATATCAACCACACGTACAAACGTCGGTACAACTGCTCGCAGGCCGCTCCAGCCGAATCGCACGGTCGTAATACCCGTCTGTCGAGCAACATGTTCGCGCACGATATCA